>JBCDDR010000089.1:0-9674 GCA_039180205.1 Pseudomonadota bacterium
ATGTCCATCGCTTCGCGCGTGGCAATCTCCAGATCGGTATAACCGCTGATCAATTTCGCGATTGTTTTGTTCGTATTCTCGGGGTCTTGCGTATGAAGGGCCCCCATGGCTTCGAGGAGCAACCTGTTATTTTCGCTAACTGCAAGCCCTCCGGAAGACCGCATTTTTTCCAAAAAGCGATTGTCGAGAGACTTGATTTGCACCAAAAACTGAGCCACCTCTTGGGTAACGAGCGGGGTAACGTCAGCATCGGCAGGGGTTAGCCCCAAAAACTCTATCACCTTTAGATGCTGACTTGAGGCATGCGATTGGATGGCTGAAGACATGCGAAGCGTCCGCATCTCGTCAAGAAATACGGCGTAGGTGGCCACACAGAAAACGCAGACGGCGGCAAAGCCGATAAGAACGCGCAAATAGGTTGGATTCAGCAATCGTGTTATCGTCATCATTGTCGTAGGCCTTGTCAAAATCTCCCACAACTATGGAGTGTAATTCTTAAAGTTGGATTGCCATTTGAACGCTTTCGTGTCTGATTTTGACTGCTGGGTTGACATTTTATTTTACCGACTTTGAAAACGCTCCCATATCCTCTTCATACAAACCTTGGTTTCCTATAGGTGCATAACGCCGATGAACGACCTTGCCAGTGCCGACACCTCCACGCACACTTCCCATTACCAACGTCTTGAAAAAATGTATGCGTCGGCGCCGATAAACCAACATTATCAGAGCCGTATCCAAATCGGGGATGGCACGTGCGAGATTGCGATCACCATTTCCAGGGAGGTCTTTCACGCGGGGGGAAGCGCCCACGGCGCTGTTTACTTCAAACTGTTGGATGATGCCGCCTTCTTTGCATCCCAATCGAAAACCCTCGATTACTTCGTCCTGACGAGCAGCTTTCATCTCAATTTCATGAGGCCGATGACCGAGGGTCCCGTGGTCGCCAACGGGCGCTGGTTGAATGGCGAACGACGTGTATTTCTCGCGGAAGCAACGATTACAGACCAGACCGGTCGCGAGCTTGCCCGCGGATCGGGTAGCTTCATGCGCAGCCGAAAACGCCTGGAGAGCCTGCCCGGGTATCAAGACGATGGCGGGACGGCTGATTCATGACTGTGCGCCTGCGGACTGAGGTACGGGTCTCAGGGTATTTGAGAATGCTTTTCGCCAGGGGCCATTTTGCTACGGTCATCGCGAAGGGCGACCCGGATTCGGGGACTCTGCTCATGGTCGCGTTGCTGGCCACCGGCAAAAGCCTTTTGTTTGAACCCACATTCGAGATATCGCCCGCGCCTGGCCATTTCGAGATCGGTCAATCAAGTGACAGGCGATCCTGGCAGCTGATCTCAAACGAGCCGCTGAACTCAGACGCTTTGGCGACCAAGCTTGCCTCAAGACGGCAATTTGATCCTGACCTGTGGATTATTGAGGTCGAGGCGTCGAAAGGTACGTGTTTCCTGCCCGGCGACGACGAGCCCTATGATCTTTCCGTTTGGGATGACGATCGACCTATTGTCGGCTCAGATTGATTTGCCGCTTCAGCTTGCGCTTTCACCAGTTCATAGGTTCGGTGACGCACGACAGCCCCCTCGACAATTACTCGCAGAAAAAGCGGGATCACGACGGTAACCACGAGCCCGATGGGTAATGCATCGACCCCCTGCCTTAAAATATTGATCCCAATCAGCAGGGCGAGTGCTGTCGCGACCCAATAAATCGCAACGGCGAGGCGTGGCCCCGCGAAGCGCTCAAACAGAAGAAATTGAAAAACCGCGCGCATAGGCTTCGCCCCTTTGATCCGTCTCAATCATCGCTTTTCGGTTCGACCATTAAGTGATCCCGGCATCACGAATGAGGGCAGCAAGATCGCGTTCGCTCCGCGCGCCCATATGCGAAATAATCTCTGAGGCACACAATGCCCCGGCACGCGCGCACCCGACGAGGCTGATTTCGCGGGTCAGCCCCCATAAAAACCCAGCAGCAAACAAATCACCTGCGCCCGTGGTATCGACAACTTCATCAACCGGTACCGCTGCGACCTTATGGCGTTCCTCGCCATGGAGAATGATCGCGCCTTTTTCCGATTGGGTCACTGCGGCCAACTTACCCGTTGCCTGGATTGAAGCGAGTGCAGCTTCAAAATCCTCGGTTTGATACAACGAGAGAAGCTCGGCCTCATTCGCAAAAACAACATCAACCGGGCCGTTCAGCAGGTCGAGAAATTCATCACGATAACGGTCGACGCAGAACGCATCTGACAAGGTGAAGGCCACTCGGCGTCCGGCCGATTTTGCGGCATCCATGGCACGTCGGCAGGCCGCTTTGGCACCTGGAGCATCCCACAAATAGCCTTCGACATAGGTAATTTCGGCAGATGCAACATCGTCGACGCTCACGTCACCCGCATCGAGTTCAGCCGAAGCCCCCAGAAACGTGTTCATTGTACGCTGCGCATCGGGGGTAACGAGGATGAGGCAACGCGCAGTGGGTGCGCCAGACGTCGCCGGCGGCGTTTTGTAGGAAATTCCGAGGGCACCAATATCATGCGCGAATACCTCCCCCAGCTGATCGTCCGCCACGCGACCCACGAATGCCGTACGCGCGCCTAACTCCGCGATCGCCGCAACGGTATTGGCCGCCGACCCTCCAGAACTTTCGCGTCCCGGGGGCATCGCCGCGTAAATCACCTCGGCCTGATCGGTATCGACAAGCGTCATCGCTCCTTTCGCCATGCCATGGGTTTCCAGAAAGGCATCGTCGCAAGTTGCAATCACATCGACAATTGCGTTCCCAAGGGCAAGAACGTCGAAACGAGTTTCATTTGTATCCGTCATGAGGCTTGTTTATCTCCAGTGGATCGAAAGATGAGAGTAGCGAACATGGGGCCCGCACGCGGTGAATCCCACAGCGCCCACATCGCAATGTGACCACGTCAGGTCAATCCCGATTTCGGCGGAAGCGATCAAAGAAATGCTATCGTTTGCACTATTTATATATCCAACCTATATATAACCTATGATCATTCGATATTTCCTTCGTGCCCTCAACCAACTTGATGATGCGGCGTTTCAGAAGGTGCTGTGGAGCGGCATCGCGATTGCGCTTGCGGTGTTCATTTCACTTTATCCGCTCAGCCAATGGGCGTTGGCGCACATTCCTTCAACCGGATGGGGATGGCTTGATCGGATCGGAGACGGATTGGGCACATGGGGCGCCGCGGCTGTGGTCTTGCTTCTCGCCTATTTCCTGTTTCCGGCAGTTGCAACGATTGTTATGAGCATGTTTCTCGACCCCGTCGTTGCCGCTGTCGAAACCAAGCATTACCCGCACCGCAAGGCCGAACGGGGGCTACCGCTATGGCTCGAGTTGGTATCGAGTTTACAACTTGGCGGCCTCGTTCTTTTCTGGAACCTCATAGCCCTTCCCTTTTACATTCTCCTGTTGGTCACAGCGATTGGACCACTTTTTCTGTACCTCGCAATCAACGGATATCTTTTGGGTCGGGAATATGCGGAGATGGTGGCACGGCGACATTTGCGGGCTAACGGGGTCAAGTCGTTTCGACGCATCCATCGGGGTGAGATCTTTCTCGTTGGGGCAGCCACCACAGCGATTTTTATGGTGCCTTTGGTCAACCTCCTCGCCCCGATCGTTGGCGTCGCAATGGCCACCCACTTGTTTCACCATCGCGCCGACGAGGCGATGACTGTCCATGCCTCTACCCAACGTTAAGAGTCAGCTGCTTACGTAAAGGACGATGTCTATGCCAACCGATCGAAGAAATCCGCCACACCAGACGTCACTCGCGCAGATTGGGAAACGCTTCGCGCTTGCTCTTTCCCTAATAGCGGCACTCTCTGGCTGCGGGGTGACAGCCGGTGTCGCTGCCAACCTCCTCTCAAGGGGCGAGGTCAAGCGCGCGGAACGCATCGCCGATCAAGCTGCGGAAGCCGAATATGACAAGACAGCTCCCGATGGTGACGGGGCCAACGCGGATGATGATGCCGACGGGGAAGACCGCCTGATCCCGATCGATATAGCAACGCTGAATGAACTGAACCGCCAGGAGCTACTGCTCATATTCGGTGAACCCGAAACGGCGCGCGCGCAGGACGGGATCTGGCTTGATCGCTGGATTTCCAACGATTGCATTTTAGATATCAACTACCGGCAACCCGACATCGAAACAAACAACGAAACGGCCCAGCCGGCCTATGCCGAAACCCGCAACCTGGACGGAGACCTGTCGCCGCCTCAGCCATGCCTCGATGCTGTTCAGGCGAATGCCAAACGCACTCCCCTTCTCGATGTCGACACGATTGGCACGGCGGAAAATTAGGCCGACGTTTTCTCGCGATAGCGACACAGATCGCGAATGCTGCATGATGGGCAATCGGGCGTACGTGCTTTGCAGACATAGCGACCATGCAGGATGAGCCAGTGGTGGGCATCATGCCGATAGGGCTTTGGGATGCGGCGCATCAGTTCTTTTTCAACGGCAAGCGGGTTCGCACCTGGGGCAAGCCCGGTACGGTTGCCCACCCGAAAAATATGTGTGTCTACCGCGCACGTATCCTCGCCGAAGGCAATGTTGAGGACGACGTTTGCCGTCTTACGGCCGACGCCTGGCAACGCCTCAAGGGCCTCACGCGTTTGAGGAACATGTCCGCCGTGCTCGTTTATCAGTTGTTCCGATAGCGCGAATACGTTTTCGGCTTTCGCATTGAAGAGCCCGATGGTCTTGATGTGATGCTTGATCCCGTCGACCCCAAGCGCGATCATCGCCTTTGGCGTTGATGCCGCAGCGAATAGTCCTTTGGTGGCTTTGTTGACGCCTTTGTCGGTCGCCTGTGCGGATAAAACGACCGCAACCAGCAGTGTGTAGGGATCGCTATAGTTCAGCTCGGTTTTGGGGTTCGGGTTTGCGCTCGACAGTCGCGCAAACATCTCATCGATTGCGGCAAGTTTCATTTTGGGCGTTGGGCGCGGCGACTTTACCACGCTCGGTTTGGCAGCCGTTTTGGCATTAGGTTTCGTCATTTTCGGCATCGCGTCAGCCTTTCGTTTCTCTCACAGTCTTATGCCCTATTGCCGCACGTTTGTTCGAAATGTTTGCCAGATGCAAAGCATTCGCCGATATGTTTCAATGTCATGAGCGTTGATACCCTCCATATCGACCTAGAGCTGCGGCCAAGCCAGGCGCTTTCAGAGCGTGGCTTTCGTCGGCTGATGGTGATTGCCTTCGTGGTAAGCCTGACAATCGGCACTGCCTTCTTAATCAAGGGCGCATGGCCGGTGTTCGGATTTTTTGGGCTTGATGTTTTATTGCTCTACTGGGCATTTCGGGTGAACCGCCGCGCGCTTGATCGCAGTGAGCATATCCGCCTTGATGATCGCGAATTTCGGGTGGAGCGGTACCAACCCGCCCGCAAGCCGCTTATATGGCGTTTCGACCCCACTTGGCTCAAGGTGATCTTTGAACCGCGCGCCGGTCAAGCGCCACGTCTAAGTGTTCGCAGCCACGGAAAAAGCCTCACGATTGGCACGTTCCTTCCCCCTGAAGAGCGTGAAGAGGTCGCCGAGATTATCGACGAGGGTTTACGCCGGCGCCGCAATCACCTTGCCGAACAAGGGGATAACTGAGAGCCCGAAAGGCGCCTCCAACGCGCCGGAACCTGCCGCAACAGGGCAACGAGCGGACGCAATTCATGATAATTTTGATGTAAAATCACAATAGAATCCTGCGCAAGCGTTTGACTCTTGATGTGCAATCGCGCACACGAGTGCGAAGAGCGCCTTGGCGTAGACCATAAGGCGCATAGGCAAAGTGAGGGCGATTTACGGTCAGCAGCGTTTTTTTCGGGAATACCGACCGAAGATACCGGCTCACCGCACCCTTCACGAAACTGTCTTATCCATGGGGTAGGTGAGCGGGTTATGACTTCTTCTCCAATTGCATCCACGCTCGTTGCCGCGCAAACCCTCGCCCAGGCACCCTTTTACGCGAAGGCAGGATCGCTGGATGTTCGGCTTGCCGCCTCGGAAGAGGAAATTGCCGCCGCCCAGGTTCTACGCTATCGCATTTTTTATGAAGAAATGTCCGCGGAACCAACCATTCGGATGCGCCGCGAACGGCGCGATTTTGATGATTATGACCCCATTTGCGACCACCTGTTGGTTATCGACCATTCGGCAATTGGCGGTCCGCAGGTGGTTGGCACCTATCGCCTTCTCAGGCAGGTCGTCGCCGTTCAGCAGCGCGGGTTTTATTCAAGTTCGGAATATGATCTAGCACCGCTCTTTTCGACGACATTTCAGCAAAAAATCGGTGCCGGTCGTCAGTTGTTGGAACTGGGCCGGTCCTGCGTCGATGCCGCCTACCGCAACAATACAACGATCAACCTCTTGTGGCGCGGGATTGCAAGCTATCTGGCGCAAAATAACATTGGCTATCTGTTTGGGTGTGCAAGCCTACCCGGAACAGACCCTGAGGATTTCGCTCTGCCTCTTTCCTATCTTTTCCATAATCATCTTGTGCCTGATGATTTGTACGTAAAGGCGCTCCCAGAACGTCACGTGGATATGAACATGGTACCTCCGGGAACGTTTGACGAAAAGGCTGCACGCCGGGCCCTACCGCCGCTGATCAAGGGATATCTGCGCCTCGGTTGCCTGATTGGTGACGGCGCCGTGGTCGACCGTCAGTTTGGAACCACCGATGTCTTCATCCTGCTTCCGGTTGAACGCATCACGAGACGGTATAGCGACCGATACGCTCTTGATCGCTTGGCAAACGACGGCACCTGATCATCGCCGAGCGGCGACCCGCGGCCAATAGGCTTGCATCCGACCTGGAAAGCCCGCACAAGATTTCCCCTATTTAGCGTTAGAGACGTCAGTGAAAATATGACGTGCTCGGCAGATGCCGTCTGATCAAACAGATTGCTTTCAGGGGAGATGTTTCATGAGCGATCGCGACAATTCAGCCAAACTTGATGAGCCTTTCGTTGGTGATTTCACCGGCCAGGTCGCGATTGTCACAGGCGCGGGTGGCGGATTGGGGCGCGCACACGCGCTTGAGTTTGCCCGCAGAGGGGCGCGCGTGGTTATCAACGATCTGGGTGGTTCGGTTGATGGCTCGGGCGGTAATTCTGAAGCTGCGGACAAAGTCGTCGCCGAGATCCGCGACATGGGCGGTGAGGCGATCGCCAATGGCGCCTCCGTCTCCAACCGCGAAGGTGTTGCCGGCCTCATCAAGCAAGCGATCGACGCCTTTGGCCGAATTGACATTCTCGTCAATAACGCCGGTGTGTTGCGCGATAAGTCATTCGCGAAAATGTCGCTCGATGATTTTGATTTTGTCTGTAACGTCCACCTTCAAGGGGCCGCCTATTGTTCTCACGCGGTATGGCCGATCATGCGCGAACAAAATTATGGCCGCATCATCATGACCTCTTCCTCAAGCGGGATTTATGGCAACTTCGGCCAGGCGAATTATGGTGCAGCGAAAATGGCGCAGGCCGGATTGATGAATACGCTCAAGCTGGAGGGAGCCAAGAATAATATACGGGTCAACACCCTGGTTCCCATCGCAGCGACGCGCATGACGATGGCGCTTTTCCCGGAGGAATTTCACGACGCATTTGCTCCCGAAGATGTGACCCCGGCAGTGATGTTCATGGCGAGCCCTTCGGCGCCTTCCGGGATGATCATCTGCGCCGGAGCGGGTCATTTTGCAGCGGCCCGGATCGAAGAAACCCCCGGCGTCACTCTTGGCAAAGGGGCAACGGCAGAAGATCTCGCCGCACAATGGGGCGAAATCAGTGATTTTTCAGCGGCAACAGCCTTTGAATCTGGCGCGCCGCAAACCCAGAAGTTTGCCGAAGCCGCCATCGCGAAGATGAAAGCCGGCGGCCAGACTTAGCGCGCTCGGGCCACTCAGCCGCCCCCCCGGGGGCGAAGCAATCGGCGAACGAGACGCCCATCCACAATGAAAAGCCCGGCGGCAATAATCACCATTCCGCCCACCTGGTGTCCGGATAAATGCTCACCCAGCAAAAGGATGCCCAGCGAAATCGCTGAAACGGGAATCAGAAACGTTACAAGTATGACGTTGGTCGCGCCGGCTTTCGCTAGCAGTTGAAAATATAAAATAAAGGCAAGCGCGGTTGAGAGGAGCGCGAGGCCCAGCACCGCCAACCATGCATCTATCCCTGGAAGTGGGAGCGATAAGGGTCGTTCGAAAATCAGGGAAACGGGAACCATAATCAGGACCGCCGCGCTCAGTTGTCCGGTCGCAGCCACAATTGGATCAATGCCCATGCGGCCAAATCGGCGCGAGTAAACGCTCGCGGTGGCATAGGATAGCGTGCCCCCTAGAAAGGCGAGCTGTCCAAGAAGTGACATCCAATCCATCCGCGCGCCCAATATCGCCGTAGGACCGATCACAACAGCCACGCCAAGCGCACCAACCAGCACCCCGATCAGACGGCGCGCACTCAACGGTTCATCCTTGAGAAAAATCCCTGCCACAAGAACGGTGAAAATCGGTGTCGTGGCGTTCAGGATTGAAGCCAGGCTGGCACCTACCTGAGTTTGCCCCCACGACATCAACGAAAAAGGGAGCGCGTTATTCAGGATCGCGGAAAATCCGATCGCGGCCCAAAAGCGAACCGAACGCGGCAAGGGCCGCCGCGTTGCAAAAACAAAAATCCAAAGTCCTAACGCGGCGAAACCAACCCGCAGCGCCACAAGCGTCAAAGGCGGAAAGCCCGCGAGCGCAATCTCAATGAAAAAAAACGAGCCACCCCATAGGAGCGAAAGAAAAGCGAGCTTCGCCCATTCGGCGGTGCCCATCTCGGTATTGATTCGGTGTGGTGATGGTGAGGCGGCGCTCAAGGTCACACCTTCCGCATCTGTCATAGTGGCGCACCCTTCAACAATCTACCGAAGGGATTAGCGCATTCGCCGTCCACTCGCCAGCTATGAGACGAAAAATTTGTTTGAAAAACGAGAACAAAAACCAGGTATAAACTGAAGCATACCTGGCACATACACACTCAAACGATGTTATCGTTGATCAGAAATATAATAATGTGAATGATTACTATTTTCGATACTCGGGTTGGGTGACGATCACTTTGCATTAGAATCTCTCCGGTTTTCTTTGCAATTATCGGGTTTTTCAGCGACCATTCATTTGAATATTTATAAGTCATCGCCTGGCAACGTTCCGAAAATTGTCTGACCGATGAGCGATTGCATGATTGTCATGCATGAAAGACCAGAGGAGTGAATAAAAAATGCCCAGCATTGCAGCCGGTGTCGTTCGTTTTCAAAAAGAGGTGTTCCCGCAGAAGCGTGAACTGTTTACGAAACTTGCGATGGGGCAATCGCCCGAGGCGCTTTTCATTACGTGTGCGGACAGCCGCATCGAAACCGCGATGATCACACAAACAGAACCTGGAGAGCTGTTTGTGTGCCGCAATGCAGGAAACATTGTGCCACCTCATTCCAATTATACAGACGGTATGGACGCGTCCATTGAGTACGCAGCGGCGGTTCTGAAAGTGCCGCACATAGTGGTGTGCGGGCACTCCGGATGCGGTGCTATGGCTGGTGCCATGAACCCTGAGGGCCTGGACGGCCTGCCCTATGTGAAGGAATGGCTC
>JBCDDR010000090.1:0-9565 GCA_039180205.1 Pseudomonadota bacterium
AATAAATACAGCTTTGGGGATGTTTCATGTGCAATTTGGATTCATATGAGTGTTTGCGATCGACCGGTTTCATACAGTACCTGAAATCAACGGCGCTGATATCGAGTTTTGCATTCATGACAGCGGTCGTTCCGGCAACGACCGCGCTCGCCCAACAGGCTGGCGCAGCCGACACTTCGGCTGAAGATGAACCGGAAACCCCCGTCGGAATTGAAGAGGTTATGGTGACCGCACGGCGGATTGAAGAAAGCTTACAGGATACCCCGGTATCAGTCACAGCCTTTACCGGAGGGGATCTTTTAGACCGCGATATCACCAGGCTTGATGAATTGGGATTTACCACACCCAACCTGAATATCTCCGCGGGGCGTCCGGATGGAGGGCCAAGTGCCGGACAAATCTTCATTCGCGGCGTGGGTCAAACCGACTTTTTACCGCCGACGGATCCCGGGGTGGGCCTGTCGATTGACGGCGTTTTCCTGACCCGATCGGTTGGCGCAAACCTCTCCCTGATCGATATTGAACGTGTGGAAATTTTGAAAGGGCCGCAAGGGGCGCTGTTTGGCGCAAACTCCAACGGGGGCGCGATTAACATCGTCACCACGCGTCCCACCGGCGAATGGGGCGGCCAGGCGGTTGTCTCCCTTGGGAATTTCAGCCGGGTCGATGCGCAGGGGGTGCTCTATTTTCCGGTTATTGAGGGCAAAATTTCCGGCAAGCTCGTTGGCGCGAGCTTTAACCGTGACGGCTTTGTTGACCGGGTATTTGACGATGTAACCTTAGGGAATGAGGACCGCGAACTGGTGCGCGGTCAGCTCTTATTTACCCCCACGCCGAGTGTTGAAATTTTGGTGTCGGGCGATGCCACATTCCAAAACCAGACCGGCGCCCCAGGCAATCTGCCGGCAGTGATATCCGCCCCGGCGATTGATGGATTGTACAACCCGCTCATCGCCCCTTTCATTGTTGAGCAATTACGCGATCAGGGTATTGCCCTGCCTGAAGGGACGGTATTCGACGAAAGCTTCGTGCCTGGCGACTTTGAAACTTCATTTGGCCTCTCACCACAAACCGATAATGCCACAATTTGGGGGGTCTCGGTTCAAGCTGACTGGGAAATCAGCGAGAAACTGTCGTTCAAATCAATTTCTGCCTATCGTGAGATAGATGCGGAATTTGCCCGCGACGGCGACCGCTCGCCCTTTCCAATCCTGTCAACCGATGACGAGTTTTTCCAACAACAATTTACCCAGGAAATTCAGCTCTTCGGAACCGGCTTCAACAAACGTGTGAGCTGGCTGGCGGGAGCTTTTTTCCTTCAGGAAGAGTCAGTCGATGATATCGACGTTCAAATCCTCGATGGAACATTACCCGTTTTAGGATTTGAGATCTCGCAGCGGTCCCTATCAACCGTGAATACCACCAGTTTTTCGTTCTTCGGGAACTTCGACATTGATGTCACCGATCGTTTGCGAACGTCGTTCGGGATCCGCTTTACGCGCGACGACAAAGAGGTCGACCAGTTTGCCGAAGGGCTGGTTTCAAAAACACCTTTTGTCGATTTTCCCGACTTGAACGCCGAATTCGCATTCTTTTCACCGCGCTTTTCAATCGAATATGATCTGACCGAAGACATTCTGATCTACGGATCATTCGGTCGCGGCTTTAAGTCGGGTGGGTTCAACAACCGGCCAACCGTCGGTGCCCCTGTCCCCGAACCCTTTGACGAAGAGGTCGTGAATACGATTGAGGCGGGGTTCAAGTCGGAATTCTTCAACCGGCGGCTTATCGTCAATGTCGCGGGCTTTTACAGCATATATAATGATATTCAGTTGTCGATCGTTGTCCCTGCGCCCGGCGCTGATGGCGTAATAGGCACCGCCGACGACCTGATTGTGGCCGACAGTGACAATATTGGCGACTCTGAGCTTTTCGGTACTGAAATTGAAATCAGTGCGCGCCCAAATGAGAAGTGGGAGGTGAGTGCAAGCCTTGGGGTTTTGATCAACAACTATACCTCGCTTTCGCCAACGATCGAAGCCGGTGTTGCTGCTGGGCTGTTCAATTTCACGCTTGATAATCAACTGATTGATGCACCGGAAATCACAGCCTCGGGCAGTGTCGTTCGGTATTTTGACTTTGAGCGACTAGGCGTCATTTCGATCCGATCAGACATCAATTACCAGACCAGCTCGTTTAACGAGCCGTTTAATTTCGAACAGATCAGGCAGAGCGACCTGGTGCTGTTAAGCGCAGGGATCAAGTATGAAGCCGATAGCGGACGCTGGTCGATCGCTTTCCAAGGTACCAATCTCTTAAACGATCAGACCTTCGTTTCGGGAATCAACGGCGAAACGCTGGGTCAGTTTGAAGCGAGCTTTAACCGCCCGCGCGAATGGGCATTTACCGGAACAGTCAATTTCTGACCCTCAAAACCCCTAGCGCCGACGCGCTACAGGAGAGCTTGCATGTCTATAGTGGTATCGAAAGCGCCCCGGTCGGCGGATGGGGTCTACATCTTCTCGACTTCAGAAATGCCGTGGTCCGAGGCGGGAAAAAAGGGGCTTTATCAGAAAAATGTCCGCGTGGATCAGGAAAAGGGTCTTTTCCTCGGGCTGCTCGCATTTGATCCTTTTATGCGGACCGGGCTGCATCAGCACCAGGATGTTGCCATCAGCTTTTTTCTCGAAGGGGGCCTGACTGACTATCAGGGAACGGCGCACGCTGGCCAGGCGGGGATCAACCTGGCGGGGGCAACGCACGATGCGATTGCCGATAATCGCTGCGTGATCGCCTCGCGACTTGAAGGCGGCGTCATTTATCTACCCGATGATGAACCGCTGCATAGCCTGCACGCGGGCGCTCGCAAGGCTGAAATCGTCCATCCGTCACCCGAGATCATGCCCGATATTAACATTACCGTTGACGATATTCCCGGCATGGCAACGAGCATACCTCACGTTCGTCGGCAAATGATCTTCGACTATAACCAAACCCCTTCGGACTATCGTTTCAATCAACTCCAATTGCTGCCGGGCGCTGCTGTTCCGGTTCACCGGATTGGCGCATTGGTGGAGTGGTATGTGCGTGGCGGGGCCATCACGATCAACGGCCAAACCGCGCGCGCTGGCGATTTCGTCATTTTGGAACCCGGCTGCGAAGTTGATCTGCGTGCGGATTATGGCTGCCTGTTATTGGCATGGTCAGAAGGGCCGATGGCGTGGGCGGACGGTGTGGCACGCCCGGACCTGTATGGATTTTAAGGCGGGCATCCAACGAAAGCTTACCTGGAGGATGCAACGTCAGTCGGTCGAAATGTCCCGGATGTTGGCGAGCAGGCGTTCCAGCATCCGATGCAGCTGGTCGCGTTCTGCGGCATTGATCCCCGTGAAGAGCCGATGGACGCGCTCAATGCCGTGCGAAGCGATCTCATCATGGAGCTTCAATCCACCCTCGGTGAGGGACAGAAGTGTTTCCCGCCGATCGTTCGGATTTATGGTTTTGGCAACTCGTCCAGCATTTTCCAGACGAACGACAGCGCGATTGACCGTCATTTTGTCCAAGCCAAGATGGTTGGTGATATCGCGTTGCGAACAGGCGGGATGGACCGCAATGACCCGCATCACGCGCCATTCATGCAGAGTGATGTCATGGCTCTCCGCATAACTTGAGGCAAATGGCTGGGCGGTAAAATTAGTGATCGCAAGCATTTCGAAAAAAATTTCGATCTCTTGCGCGCGGCTATCCGAGGCAGATTTCGATTTTTTTGAGGACAAAACAGACCTGTTTTCAAACAACGCGGTGAGGTGAGTGGTGGCGCTGACCTTAATCTCACGCATGGAGAAGTACAATGACAGAGCTGAGAGAAAACGAGGTTCGCCATGCGCTGGTCACGGGCGGGGCAAGCGGGATCGGGCTTGCGATATGCCGCGCCTTCGCCGAAAGGGGCGCCACAGTCTATGCGCTTGATCGATCGGATGACTTTGCCGAACCCCTGACCGAAGCGGAACGAAGGAACATAAAACTCCACCGCTGTGATTTAGCTGACCGGGCATCAATCTTAAGGTCGATCGAAAACATATCGCGCGAAACGAAAACACTTGATGTTCTGGTGAATAACGCAGGCATTGGCGACCGCGGACAGATTGGCGACATTGATGACGAAATTTGGCAACAGGTGATCACGATCAATCTGACGGCGGTCTTTCGTATGACACAAGTGGCTTTACCATTGTTGCGCACGGCGAAGCGCGCCTCGATTGTGAACATTGCTTCGGTGGCCGGAAAGCGCCTTTCCTATTCTGGGAGTGCCGCCTATACCGCTTCCAAGGCAGGGGTTTTGGGCTTCACCAGACATGCCGCTTTCGATCTCGCGCGGGAGGGCATTCGGGTCAATGCGATTTGCCCGGGGCCCGTTCTGACGCCCATGCTCGCCGCCCGTTTATCCGAAAAGCAACAAGAAGCGGTGGCCGCATCAGTGCCGCTGCAACGGTTTGTTGCCGCCGATGATATCGCCCGGGCGGTGTTGTTTCTCGCCGGCCCTGACGCAGCGAATTGCACCGGCACGAGCTTTGAGGTCGATGGCGGCGTGCTGATTGGAAACGGCGGACCGCTGAATTGAGCCGAAATACGATGGCGGCAATGGCACCTAAATCCCCAAGGCTTCAACGAGCGCATCAGTTGCATCCGTCGCGCCGCTTGCGTTCAGGATCTGGTCGGTCGCCATAAATCGATAACTGTTGGTGTGTTGATTGAAGCGCGCGTGTTGACGAACCATCTCGGACGGAAGCAAAGCGGCTTTCTGGATGCCGAAATCGCGATTGAAAATCACAACGGCGAGGACATCGAAACCGTTTAGATCGCGGATTGCTGAAAGCTGCCTTTCCTGGCCAGCCTGCTTTAGCCGTCGCCCCTTTATCTGATATCGTACGCCAGCGCGATCCTTAGCATCATAGGATTTTACCGAGTTTTTGGCCTGGACCCAACCAAACGCCTTGCAAAACAAATGTTCAGCGAGATCGCCTGTTGGCTGGTTTTCGGAGCGCAAGACATTGCGATCACGCAGTTCGGACATCGCCGCCGCATGAATGGCGAGCATTTCGCGGACCGATTTTTCGCGCAACTCTTCCAATGTCTAACTCGATCTTTTCGCCGAAAATTGCCGCAAGATCGACAATGACCCAGCGCAACGGTAATCGTGGCGAAGCGTACCCTCGCCAGGTTAGCAAATCCTCAAACCGCGACTGGGCCGCCCACAAAGACGGAAACGCTGTCGCTAGGTTACGATATTGTTGCTGTGATCATCCGGTAGCCGACATCGAGCTGTTCTCGCTCAAACAGATGTCCATAGCGTTGCTGCCAAACGTCAGTTTTGAGATCATGTTCCAATCGATCAAGACCGGCGGAGATGTCGTCCATGGCCCAGAAGGACGAGATGGCTGCTCGGACTTTTTCATCTAGATAGGCCGCAGGCCGTCGCCAATAAGCTCCTAAAAAGCCATCAGAACAGTCGTGCGGGATAAAAATGGGGTGCACGACAATTGGTCCTATCAAAGACTGGAATTTTTCAATGGGCGGCATCTGCGCTTCATCGATCGTGACGATTTCCGGGAAGTAATCAGCGAGCCAGAAACCTCGAAACAACGGATCGAATGTCACAATAACCAGCTTCTCACTCGCCACGCGGAGCATTTCTCCGATACCCTTCTGCTGGTCACCCCAATGGTGAACAGTCAAAACGGCCCTAGCGGCGTCAAATGTATCATCTCGAAAAGGTAAAGCCTCAGCTTGTGCCTGGACGACATTGCGAATTGCCGAGTAGCGCTGATTGATCATCTGGCGCGAGGGTTCAACGGCAATGACATCGCGGTCACTGGGCTCATAAGATCCAGCGCCGGCGCCAACATTGATCACACTTTGCGGATTGCCAAGGGCAACGGAAATTTGCGTCCCGATCCTAGGATCGGGTTTGCGAAGGTTGGCGTAATTCAGCCCGATCTTATCATATAGGACACTCATACCGGTCGTACCTCAAGACGGAGGACCGCCTTCGCTAAACCGCAACGGCGCCTGATTCACGGCCGCCGCGTAGCGCATATTCCTGCGTGCCGCGGTGATAGACGCGGTCGGTTTCCAATACGGCGGAAGGGGCGAACTGGAAGCCCGGCGCCAGCGTATTGTAGATCTCGTCGAAACTGCGCTTTTCGGTCGCCTGGAAAAGATACTCAAAGCTGTCGATCACGAAATAGCTGCGTTGCAGGTCGGAGATGATATAGTCAGTGCGCATCACGCGGTCGACGTTCATGTGAATGCGGTTGGGGGACTGGCCTTCGAGTGCATAAACGCTTTCTTCCGGCGACGAAAGGATCCCCGCACCATAGACGCGGATGCCGTCGGGCGTGTTGATGAGCCCGAATTCGACCGTGTACCAGTAGAGCGCCCCGAGCGCCTTTAACCGGTTAAATTTAAGCGCCTTCCATCCCGCCCGGCCATAGGCTTCCATATAATCAGCAAACACAGGGTCGGCCAGCAGCGGTACATGGCCGAACACGTCGTGAAATACATCGGGTTCCTGGAGGTATTTCATCTGTTCGGGCGTGCGGATAAAATTGCCCGCCGGGAACCGCCGATTGGCCAGATGATAGAAAAACACATGGTCAGGGATGAGCATCGGCACGGGTACAACCGACCAGCCGGTGAGGCTTTTCAGCTCTTCGCTCATTTTATGAAAATCGGGGACGCCGCCACGCGCAAGGTCGAGTTTTTTCAAACCGTCCATAAAAGCATCGCAGGCACGGCCCGGGAGAACGTCCATCTGGCGCGCGTAGAGCCGATCCCACATCGCGTGTTCGTCGGTCGTATATGTGCGTTGTTCGGGCTCCAGCCAATCGGCCGCCAGGTATGCGGGTTTTTTCAATGGTGCGACATATACCGTCTCTGGTAGGGCGGGGATCCGACTATAGTCGTTGCCGATATCTGCTGTTAAAACCGATGCCATACTACGCCTCGCCCCAGATTTATATGCAATACCCCGGTTATCCGGGTCTCAATCAAAGGAAGAACTTGCCGACAGCCAAAAGGGCGCCTGCAACCGAAGCCCCAACGATAAATGGATAAAACATCGTTTCCAGACGCCACTTTTTCGTATCTTGGATGAGCAAAGAGATTTCTGCGCGAATCTTCTCAAGCTCGTACTCATCGCGTATTTTTGCCTCGGTGGCATCGCTCATCTCAGATCTCCAAAAGGATAAAGCTACCATTCTTCATTTGGTTTGTAACTTGACTGATTGCAATAGACGCTATCCCTCGCCACCGCCATGGTCGCTGATCAAAACCTCGCGTTTGCCGACATGGTTGGCGGCGCTGATCACGCCTTCTTTTTCCATCCGTTCAACAAGTTTTGCCGCGCGATTATAGCCAATTTCGAGGTGCCGTTGGACAAAACTGGTCGAGGCCTTGCCCTCGCGTGCGACGAGCGCCACCGCGCGATCATAAAGCTCATCACCCGAAGGTTTGCCGCCGCCGGTAGCGAGAAGCCCGCCATCGTCATCATCGTCACCACCCTCGGTCACTTCAACGATATATTCCGGGCGCCCCTGGGTTTTCAGATGCGCAACAACGTCTTCGACCTCTTCGTCGGAAACAAAGGGCCCATGCACCCGCACAACCTTTTTGCCGTTGGGCATAAACAGCATATCGCCGCGCCCAAGCAGTTGCTCAGCCCCCTGAACACCTAGGATCGTGCGGCTATCGATTTTCGAGGTAACCTGGAAGGAAATCCGCGTGGGCAAGTTCGCCTTGATGATGCCGGTGATCACATCGACACTTGGTCGCTGGGTCGCCATAATCAGATGGATACCAGCGGCGCGGGCCATCTGCGCCAGGCGCTGTACAGTGATTTCGATCTCTTTGCCGGCGACAACCATCAGGTCGGCCATCTCATCAACGATAATGACAATCCGTGGAAGGGGTTCGAAACTGAACTCTTTGGTCTCGTAAATCGGTTCGCCATCATCGTCATAACCCGTATGGACCGGACGGCTGAGCGATTTCCCTTTGGCTTGGGCCGCGCGCACCTTGTCGTTAAACGCCGAGATATTGCGTACCGACAAATCAGACAGCATCCGATAGCGGTCTTCCATCTCGCGCACCGCCCATTTGAGTGCAACGACCGCCTTGCGCGGATCGGTCACCACCGGGCTCAAAAGATGTGGAATGCCGTCATAAATCGACAGCTCGAGCATTTTGGGGTCGATCATGATGAAACGCACATCATCAGGCGTCAGCCGATAAAGCAGTGATAGGATCATCGCGTTGAGCCCGACCGATTTCCCCGCCCCGGTTGTCCCCGCGACGAGCAGATGCGGCATGGGGGCCAGATCCTCAATCACCGGCTCGCCACCAATTGTTTTGCCAAGCACAATCGGCAATGCGCCTTTCGAGCCATCGAACTTTGATGAGGCAATCAGCTCGCGCAGATAAACCGTTTCTCGGCGCGAATTCGGAAGCTCGATCCCGATGAGCTTGGTGCCGGGAATGAGCGCCACTCGCGCCGAAACAGCGCTCATCGAACGGGCGATATCATCCGCCAGAACGATAACGCGATTGTTTTTGACGCCCGTTCCCGGCAGCAACTCGTAAAGCGTGACAACAGGCCCGGGGCGGACGTTTACGATCTCGCCCTTCACACTGAAATCATTCAACACCGTTTCAAGCAGCCGCGCGTTTTGTTCCAGCGCATCGCTTGCCAGCGAGATATCGAAGACCTTTTCTTCGGGTTCGGCCAGAATATCCACCGCTGGAAGGATAAAGTCATCCCCAAGATTGAGCTTGCGCTGGCGCTCCTTTTCCTGGCGCTTGCTCTTTTTTTGCGGCCGCACTGATTTGACACGCGGCGCAGGTTCCGGAATCCCCGCAAGGCGAGGTTCGCGGCGCTCCCCGCTGCGGGAGCTGGCGGGTGTTGAGCTTGATTTCTTGCGGGCAAAAAGGCCTTTTCGCGCTTTTGGTTTCACGGGCTTCGCTTGTGTTTCGGTCTCGGCAAGCTCGGCGCGTAAAGGATGGATGCGTGGGGTTGCACCAGCCGTCGCATCAGCCAAGTCTTCGCTTGTCTCGGCGTCGTCTTCCCAGGGGGGCGGGTCCGCCTCGTCGGCTTCATCCGCTTTGTGAACCATGTCCTGATATGGTTCATCAAACTCATGGTCATCATACGCATCGCTGTCTTCGATTTCATCCTCGGCGCGCTCTAACGCTGCGCCGGAAGGCCGCCTACCGCCCACCGCCGGTGACCGAAACAGAAAGCTGAAAATAGCGATCAGGATACCCGCCACCCCGAGACTAAACCGGGAGACGCCATGCCACACGCGGGCCGCATCATATCGATCAAACCCCGAAGCGAAGAGGGCGAAGATGCCGCCAACCACCGAAAGCGCAGCGAGTAAGGCCCATTGTGGCGCAATGATCCCGGCCGCTTCAAACCCAATGAAAATCCGCTTGGAAAACGCCTGCCCCAGCCAGCCCCCGGGGCCCGCGGGCCAGGACGCCCCCTGAAGCGCCGGGATGTTTTGGG
>JBCDDR010000091.1:0-9553 GCA_039180205.1 Pseudomonadota bacterium
CCCTGCGCCGCTTTCGAGAAAACCTGGGTCAATCGGTCGAGCGATCCCGTTTGCCGATGTTCGTGTCGTTGATGAAAATGGACATGAATGTGCGCCCGGTGAAGTGGGGGAAATAACCCATGCGGGGCCGCTCGTCGCCCAGGGTTATTGGGCTGATGAAGTGCGCACCAGCGAGCGTTTTCAACCGCCCCCACCGGCATTCCAGTCGAGTGAAGCGATTGATCAGGAGGCCCCGCGGGTTGTTCGGTCGGGTGATTATGGGTACGCCGACGAGGAAGGCGATCTGTTCTTTCTGGGACGACGGGATGATATGATAAAAATTTCGGGGTATCGGACCAGCCCTACGGAGATCGAAGAGGTCGCGCTTGCCTCAGGGCCGGTTCACGAATGTGTCGCTTTTGGCTTGAAAGTAGATATGGTGGGAGATCCGCAAATCCTATTGGTTGCCGTCGCAAAACCTGACGAACGCGCGGATGAAGACAAAACTGAAGCGGTTCTCAGCCATTTCCACAGGTCAGCGCCTCTTTATCTGAAACCGCACCGCGTTCTTTGGCGAGACGAGCTTCCTCGCAATCCAAATGGGAAACTCGATCGCAGCGCGATCAAACAGTCAGTAACGAGTGAGCCTGAGGCATGACCGATCAAGCGGTTTCAAAACCAAAGCCCAAGAAACAACACGCGCCGCAACGGGGTGCAGAGCATCAATCGGATGGGCTATGGTTCGGTGGTCACAATGTGGCTGAAGTCATCGAGCGCACCAAAACAACGCCTACATTTCTTTACGTGCGTAATTTGATGACAACGCGGGTAGAAGCGCTTCGCCGAAAGCTGCCGCCCGGTATCGAGTTCCATTACGCGATCAAGGCAAACCCGCATCCCGAAGTGGTGGGCCACATGGCGAGCCTGGTCGATGGGCTGGACGTCGCATCGGGGGGGGAAATCGACTTTGCAATGAAAACCGGCGTCCATCCTGATGACATCAGCTTCGCAGGGCCCGGGAAAACAGATGAAGAGCTTGCAAAGGCGATGGCGGCGGGTATTTGCGTAAATCTCGAGTCCGAGGGCGAGATGCGTCGGTTGGCGAAGCTGTTCAGAGGCTCGGGGCAAGGCGTGGGAGCCGCGCCACAGGTTGCCATTCGGGTCAATCCATCGTTCCAATTAAAAGCCTCCGGCATGCAAATGAGTGGGGGTTCACAACCGTTTGGGGTTGATGCTGAACGCGTCCCTGCCATGCTCGAAGAGCTGGCGGATCTGCCGCTTCGATTTGTTGGATTTCATATTTTTGCGGGGTCGCAAAATCTGTCAATTGAGGGTTTGCTGGCGGCTCAATCTGCTACATTTGAGCTCGCTGCCGATCTGATCGACGTCGCACACACCGCCCCCAAATGGGTGAATATTGGTGGAGGATTTGGGCTTCCCTATTTTCCGGGTGATCAGCCGCTTGACCTTGAACCGATCGGTGCGCACCTGAATTCTTGCATGGAGGCGTACGCGGAAAGATTGAAAGGGACCCGAATTATCCTGGAACTCGGGCGCTTTATGGTGGGGGACGCGGGCATCTATGTTACCCGCGTGGTCGATAAAAAAGCGTCACGCGGGCAGACGTTTCTGATTACTGACGGTGGCCTGCACCATCAGCTTGCAGCATCGGGAAACTTTGGACAGGTGCTGCGCCGGAATTATCCGGTCGCCATTGCCAACTGTTCACCCGACAGCGAGACTGAAGAGGTAAATGTGGTTGGCTGTCTATGCACGCCACTCGACCGGCTTGGCGATAAAATGGCGCTCCCCAAGGCTGATGTCGGCGATCTTGTCGTGCTTTTTCTTGCCGGTGCCTATGGGCGAACTGCCAGTCCGGAGGCGTTTTTAGGCCATCCGCCGCCGCTTGAAGTCGTGTTGGATTGACCACGCCTGGTGATCTCTTCACGCGCGCGTGATAAACAACAGTTTCGCATGTGCAAAATTGATGATAAACGCTCACAAAATGATACGGAAAGTGCGAATAAGGGCTGGAAATCCGGGGCTCATTGAACCTTAACAGTTTTTCATTAGGGGGAAGGGCTCATATTTTCGCCATCTGGCCATGACTTTAGAACGAAAAAAACAGGAAACACGGGATCGCGGACAATACTGCGAACGAAATGCGAGGGGAGACACCATGTCAATCATCGGAAAAAATGTGTTGAAGAGCATGCTTTTCCTTATTCTTTCTGCGGGTTTGGTGGCTTGCGGGTCGGCACGGGATGGTAGCTTGCCTTCTGCCAATTTTGTCTCCCCCGGTGAAGGTCCGGGCCCCGATTACCGAATCGGGCCGCTTGATGGCTTGTCAATTTTCGTATGGCGCAATCCTGAACTTTCGACGAGCGTGACGGTCCGCCCGGATGGCCGCATTTCGGTGCCATTGATCGATGACCTGCCGGCAACGGGCTATACCCCGACCGAGCTTGCCCGCGCGGTTGAAGAAAAACTTTCGGTTTATATTCAGAACCCGATTGTTACGATCATTGTGAATGGCTTCCAGGGCCCGTTCGCGCAGCAGGTTCGTGTGGTGGGCGAGGCCGCAAACCCACAGGCAATCCCATTCCGCTCCAACATGACGTTGCTTGATGTGATGATCGCCGTTGGCGGGATTACGGAGTTTGCGGCAGGCAACCGCGCGCGGCTCGTTCGGTTCGAAGAGGGACGTCAAGCCGAATATAATATCCGGATCGGCAGTCTTCTTCGTGACGGTGATGTGAGCGCAAATGTGTTGATCGCCCCCGGTGACGTCATAATTATTCCGGAAAGCTTCTTCTAGGTCGTTTGATGAAGCTATCGTCCCGACAGATGCCAGGGCAGCCTGGGGACTGACGTATCGGAAGGCGAAAAGTAAGTGGTTACGGCACTTGATTGTATGTGCGGTAACCCCAGACGCCGGGTCATTGGTCGCTCGGCATGAAATGACCGGCATTTATGGTTGGTTGGCGATGAGGTGCAAACATGAATTCCCTTTATGAGCAAGTGATGACGGTGCTTTATGCCATTTGGCGTCGGCGTTGGTATGGTATTGCCGCCATGTGGGGGATCTGCATCGTTGGGTGGGCGATCGTTGCGGCGATTCCCAATTCCTATTCGGCTTCAGCGCGTATTTATGTCGATACCAACACAATTCTAAGCCGGGTCCTCGATGCGCCCGGGACCGGTGTGCGACGTGAAATCGATATCATGCGCCGGACGTTAATCAGCCGCCCTAATCTGGAAAAAGTGGTTCGTCGCTCAGACCTTGACCTTACGGTCGAGACCGACTCTGAAATGAACAGCCTGATTGAGGGATTGCGGAAGAATATCTCAATTCGGAGCCAGGGCGCGGATCTGTTCGAGGTGAGCTATTCGTCCGCCAACCCACGATTTACCAATCAGGAAAATGCAGAGCTTTCCAAGCGAGTGGTGCAGAATATTCTTTCGATTTTTGTCGAGGTGAACCTTAAAGGCGGGCGTGAAAAAATCATTGAAGCGCTTCGTTTTATTAATGAGCAGATCGACGACCTTGAGCGTCAACTCGAAGGCGCCGAACGCCGCCGCGCAGAATTTGAACAAGAGAATTTGGGCTATCTTCCCGGTGAACAGAACTTCATGCGGCAAATGCAGTCAGCCCAGCAGGACCTCAACAAGATTGAGGAAGACATCGAGGACCATAATGTTGTCTTGGGTGAGCTTGAACGGCAGCTTTCCACGATTTCCCCCTATGTTTCGGCGAACGGTCAGCAAGGCGGTGCGGTTGGGCCGCTTGGCCAGCGCATCCAGGGAATGCAGGAACACATCGATAATATGCGGATTCGCGGGTACAAGGACCAGCATCCCGACGTCTTGACGGCCAAGCGGCAAATGGAAGCCTTGATGGAAGAGCAGGCGAAAATGCTCGAGTCGGACGACGGCAAAAGCCTTGCCCCGGGTGCCACGAACCCGGTCTATAACGAGGTGAGCCGGCGGATTGTGCAGATCCGCACCGATCTCGCCCGCTTCAATTCACGCAAGGCGAAAACTGAGGCGAGCATTCAGTCTCTTTCGGAAAAGGCGCGTTCAGTCCCTGAGATTGAGGCCCAAATGGCTCAGCTCAACCGTGACTACGGCATTATCAAGAAAAAGTATCAGGGATTGCTTGATCAACGGGAGCGCTTCAAGACCGCACAGGACATCGAAACGCGGACCGACAAGGTGCAATTCCGTATTATCGAACCGCCAAAGGTTCCGCTGGCGCCGAGTGCGCCAAACCGACCAATGCTGTTGACAACGGTTTTGGTCGCGGCGATCGGGGTTGGCGTGGCGCTTTCGTTCCTGTTGAGCCAGCTTCATACGACCTACGCGTCGGTGCAGCGTTTGCGCGATAGTCTGGCGGTACCTGTGCTTGGTGCCGTAAGTGCGCTTGTCAGCGAACAGCAGAAACGCCAACGGTTGATCGAAATGTCATTCTTTGGACTTTTGTTTTTCGCAGTCTTTCTCGCATTTGCGTTGGTCATGGTTCTTGAACTTTCTAAGGGTACAACGGCTGTCTGAACCCTACGGTGCATCCGCAGGAAGTGCGCTTTGGTCCGCCGGAGGAATAGCTCCGCCGTCAGGCGGTCATTGGGAAAGCAGGGTCGAGATGAAAGCGCCGCGACCACATAGTGACGGCACGAAGCGAAAGGCGACAGACAGATGAGTAATCCCGCCGGTCCTCGTGACAAGAAAGTAGACGAGATGGACTTCATAGAAAAAGCCGCCAAAAAGATGCAGGAAAAATCGTCTGGCACGATCCTGGAACGTGCCGCGGCGCAGGGCGTGCTTGCCGGTGAGGAGCGGAAGAAACCTGTTGCACGCGTGTCCGCCCAACCCTTGCCAAAGGGTGTTCGGCCAGGAACACCTGGGGGCGACCGCACCAAGGCTAAACGTTCGCGGCGCGCCGAGATTGATCTCATTCAGCTGCGCGAAAACGGATTTATCGTTCCCGATTCTCCGACCACTGTGACCGCAGAGGAGTTTCGTCTCATCAAACGCAGCCTGTTGATGAACGCGACGGTAAAGGGCGCAAATGAAATCGCCAATGGCAACTTGATCCTCGTGTCTTCCTCGCAGCCTAATGAGGGAAAGACCTTTTGCAGCATCAATCTGGCGCTTTCGATCGCTTCTGAGCGCGATTATACCGTTCTCCTGGTCGACGCGGATTTCGCAAAACCCGAGGTTTTGAGCAGCCTTGGCCTTGAAGGCGGGCGCGGCCTGATTGATGTCGTCGCAGACCCGTCGCTCGACCTTTCGGATTGCCTGATCCGTACGAATATCGAAAATCTCGCCGTCCTTCCTGCGGGCCGACAACACCATCTTACAACTGAGCTTTTGGCATCGGACCGCATGAACGCGATCGTTGGTGAAATCGCTGCGCGTTACCGTGACCGGATCATCATTTTTGATAGCCCGCCGGCACTGGCTTCGAGCGCGGCTTCGGTTCTCGCCATGCATGCCGGACAGGCCGTTTTTGTTGTTGAGGCAGAGGTGACGCGTGAGCCGCAAATTCGCGAAGGCCTGACGATGATCGGTGGCTGCCCGAATATCTCGGTTGTTCTGAACAAGACACGCTATGCGTCGAGCGGGCGCAAATTCGGCGCCTATTATGGCTATGGCACCTGATCATCCACCATCCAGAAAGATAATAACGAAAAATCGGGGGGTAATATGGGGCGGATCATTCGCGCGGTGAGGAGGCGCACCGCCAGCTCTATCAGCATTGAAACTGAGGTTCAAAAACCGAACCTCAAGTCCCTATCATGTGGTCAGGTGATCGCGGCTATGCTGCTCGCTGTGCCCTTTGGTGCGTTCCATGTGTCGAGCGTTTCAGCTGAATTTCGCGTCACACCTCGGTTTGAGGCGCGCGAGACCTATACCGACAACGTGAATCTGGATGCGAATGATGGATCCGACGATTTCGTCACCAGATTATCCCCCGGGTTTACCGCACGCGGGAATGGTCGCCGGTACAACTTTTTTACCGCCTATACGCTGAACGGCTTTATCTTCGCGCGCAATACCGATGAAAACGACATCCGGCACAATCTCGCCGGGCGGTTTCAAAGCGAGCTTTTGGAAGATCGGCTGTTTCTGAATGCGTCGGCAACGGTGAACCAGCAGTTCCGCGATATCGGTGGAGCTGTATCCGGGTCTCAAGCCAACTTTACCGGGAACCGTGCGACGATCCAGAACTATAATTTTTCACCCCGGTTTCAGCAGCGCTTTGGGCGTGAAGCGGTATTCACGGCGAGCTATCTTCTCAATTTTACGGAATTAGGGGATGATACTGCCGAAGACGGTACACCCTTTCTGATTTCGGATGCGCTCAGGCAGCGGGTTCAGGCCGGGGTCAACAGTGGCCCGGCCTATCAGCGGTTCACCTGGGGGCTTAATGGCAGTTTCGATACGGTGGACCGGTCGAATAACCCGAATACTTTCGAAGCCGTCAACATCATCGCCAACGGGTCTTATAACTACACCCGTCGCCTCGCCCTGTTGGCGAGTGTTGGCTATGAAGATATCAGCGATGCGACCCTCGGCGCGCTGGCAAGTGAGGGCGTGATTTGGGATCTTGGTGTGCGGATTACGCCGGGGACGCGCTCTCAGCTAGAGGTGCGGGGCGGACAACGCTTTGGTAGTGCCGTCTTCTCGGGCGTTTTCAGTTATCGCTTGAGCGAAAATACGACATTCCGGGCCTCATACAGCGAGAATGTCCAGCTCTTCAACCGCTTGGTAAGTGACCTTGCTGATGGCTTCGACGGTCTCGACGACTTCGACTTCAGCGTTGTCATTGATGAAAACGGGGTGCCCGTTACCGTAGCAACGCCGGGTTTCAGCCTGACGGATGTTGCCTTTACTCGCCAGCGGGCTGATAGCTCGTTCATTTCGAGATTTGGGCGGAACCGCGTAAGCCTGACCGCATTTTTCGAAGATCGCTCGTTTGCCGATCAAGATGACAGCGCAACAACCTTCGGGTTTTCAACGAATGTGCGTCGCGATCTTTCCCGCCAGGCGGTTTTCTCGTTCGGCACAAATTATCTGAACATTGAGTTTTTGAGCGAACGGGTGGATAACTTTATTACCGGGTTCGCCCGATATGAGTATAAGTTTACCGAAGATGTGGTTGCTTTGCTGCAATATCGGCATACGACGCGTGGCTCGAATATTGACTTTTTTGATCTGAGTGAAAATACGATCTCAGCCTCAATACGGTTCAGTTTCTAGGGGCAAACGCAGAGCGCCTGTTCAAATTGAATTACCTGCGGATAGGCCAAATTAACATGTGCTTCTGATTCAGATGCTATAAGCAAGGTGTTGGTCGACTAAATCTCCAAAGGTCGGCAAAAGCCTGTTTTGGTCGGAAAAATGTATACTGATTTTTATAATCTCACGGGCAGGCCGTTTCAGCTTACGCCTGACCCGCGTTTTTACTTTGACACGCGCACGCATCGCAAGGCGATGGCTTATCTGACCTATGGCCTGAACCAGGGCGAGGGATTTATTATCATCACCGGCGATATCGGCGCTGGTAAGACCACGCTTGTCGGCCATCTATTTGACCAGCTTGATGAGGCGCAGTTCGTCGCCGCCAAGGTCGTCACCACCCAGCTTGATGCAGATAATACGCTTCGTATGGTCGCCAATGCGTTTGGGATTGAAAGCGAAGGTCTGGAAAAATCGACGCTTCTGACCCGGATTGAATCTTTTCTTCACCAGCAGTTTCGTTCAAACAAACGTACGCTCTTGATTGTCGATGAAGTCCAAAACCTGCCGATTAGCGCGCTTGAGGAGCTGCGCATGCTCTCGAATTTTCAGAGCGGTCAGCAGGCCTTGTTGCAGATCTTCCTCCTTGGGCAACCTGAATTTCGGAACAAACTTGCAGCCTCCGAAGACCTCGAACAGCTCCGTCAACGTGTGATTGCCACCCACCATCTTGAGCCGATGGGGGCGGAAGAAGTTGGCGGATATGTGCAGCATCGCATGGCGCTTTGCGGATGGGAGGGCGATCCTGAGTTTACCAAGGAAGCCTATCAAAAAATATATGATTTCACGGGTGGCGTGCCCCGGCGTTTGAATACCCTGTGTGCGCGGTTGTTGCTGTTTGGTGCGCTCGAAGAATTGCATGTGATCGATGCGCCGGTGGTGGAAGAAGTCATCAACGACCTCAAGAAAGATAACACGCCGACAACGGGTCCAAAGCATCAGGTGGATGAAGGAACTCCGTTGAGCGGTCGCGGCCCGTTGGTTGGGAATATTGGCCGTAGCGACGTGCCCCCAAAAATGCGCGCCGACCAACGAAGCTATGCCCATGTGAATGGCCATCATGGATCAGCAGAGTTGGATCAGGACGAGCTGTTCAGACGCCTTGATGTGCTTGAGAAATATGTCAAATCCCATGACCGCACGATCCGGAAGACTCTCGATATTTTGACGAGCTTCATCGAAGCTGATGCCCAGGACCCACAGTGAAATTTGCCGCGATATATTGAGGATATCCGATGCCCGAAGGTCGAGATCAGTTTGCCGCAAATCCAGTTGACGGGAAAGCCCGCCAACTTCCCATTCGCAATGCGATGTCGGTTGATGTGGAGGACTATTTTCAGGTCGGTGCATTTGAAACCACGATTGCGCGCGAAGAGTGGGACACGATTCCCCGCCGCGTTGATATGGCGACGGGCCGCGTCCTTGATCTCTTTGCCCGCAAGGGTGTGAAAGCAACGTTTTTCTGCCTCGGCTGGGTCGCGGAACGACATCCCGAGTTGATCCGGCGCATTGCGGACGAAGGGCACGAAGTTGCAAGCCACGGCTACGACCACGCACGGGTAACCTCGCTTACACCTGAAAGCTTTCGTGCGGACCTGCGGAAGGCAAAGGCGCTGCTTGAGGATGCGGGCGGCACCCCCGTGATCGGGTATCGCGCACCCAGTTTTTCAATCGGTGACGCAAATTTATGGGCGCTCGAAGTCCTGGGGGAGGAGGGGTACCTCTATTCATCCAGCATTTACCCGATTCAGCACGATCACTACGGCATGCCGGGCGCTCCGCGTTTTGCCTTTCGACCGGATCAAGCCCCGTCCCTGACCGAACTCCCAGTCACAACGGTCCAGGTTGGCAGCAAGACAATTCCCTGCGGTGGTGGCGGGTATTTTCGGCTACTGCCTTATGCGCTTTCGCGCTGGGCAATGCGCCGGGTCAACAGGCGGGACAATCAATCCTGTATTTTCTATTTCCATCCGTGGGAGGTCGATAAAGATCAACCTCGGCAAAAAGACGCGCCGCTCAAATCGCGCCTTCGTCACTATGTAAACCTGGACAAGATGGAAGCGAAACTTGCGCGCGCGCTTGATGATTTCGACTGGGGCAGGGTCGATGAGGTTTTCTTTGGCGCGGCAGCAGACGATAAGGCTGCCTAGGCCCTGTTGATAAACTGTATTTCGGGTAAAAAGAGCCGCGTTCCAAAAGGATTTGGCCAAAACACCCGCTGACGTCGTCCCGAGCTTTTGAAAATAAACCATATTTCCCGCAATCTCGATCC
>JBCDDR010000092.1:0-9288 GCA_039180205.1 Pseudomonadota bacterium
CTCACCTGCTGGGACCAGCCCGAAGCGCTCTTTGAAATAATTGATGGCAGAGCCGCAATTCTGACACCTCATGCGGGCGAGTTTCGACACCTTTTTCCAGACACTGATCCCGAAACTGAGACGTTTGAGGCGCGGGGAAAAGCGGTTCAGAGAGCCGCAGCGCGCTCGGGCGCGGTGGTCCTTCTGAAGGGTCCGGATACGATCATCTCCACGCCCGACGGAGAGATCGCCCATCTGTCATCGAGAGGCCCGGATGCCGTCCCTTGGCTCGCGACGGCGGGGACCGGGGATGTACTGGCAGGACTTATCGCTGGGCTTTGCGCTCGATCATTTCCTCTGTTTGAGGCGGCATGCACAGGCGCTTGGATCCATGCGGCAGCCGCCCGTCATTTGGGTCCAGGCATGATTGCGGAAGATTTGCCTGAGGCGATCCCGGCCGTCCTGAAGGCCGTCGCCAATGGGTCCTGACCCTAAGGCTTTGGATCTTTGTCGGCGCGCAGGATCATCCCGAACAGGTCGCGCGGATCGTCTGGATCGGCGAGCAGATCCAGATCCTCACAAAATCGGTGGGTTTCCAGTTGATCGTGCAAATAGCGTAGCGCCGAAAAATCCTCGACCGCAAATCCCACCGAATCGAAAAGCGTGATCTGTCGGCGGTCTTGGCGGTTTGCCTTTCGGCCTTCGGCTTCCCCGGAAATCACTTGCCAGAGTTCCGTTACGGGATGGTCGGTTTCGAGCTGCTGTATCTCGCCCTCGATCCGGGTTTGCGGCGTAAACTCGACGAAAATATCGCTGCGCAAAAGAATGTCGCGATGGAGCTCTGTCTTCCCCGGACAATCTCCACCAACCGCATTAATGTGAACGCCGGGCCCCACCATATTATCGGTGAGGATCGTGGCAAGTTGTTTGTCTGCCGTTGCCGTGGTGATGATATCCGCACCCTCGACCGCTTCATGTGGACTGCTGCACTGAACCATATCAAATCCGCGGCCTTCCAGGTTGCGCATTGCCTTTTCCGTCGCGTCCGGTTCGACATCATAGAGGCGAAGGCGATCGATCCCCAAAAGGGTCTTGAAGGCGAGTGCCTGAAACTCGGATTGCGCGCCATTCCCGATGAGTGTCATTGTCCGCCCCCCTTGAGGCGCCAGGTATTTCGCAGCAACAGCTGACATCGCCGCTGTCCTCAGCGCCGTCAGGATCGTCATTTCTGAAAGAAGCAGCGGGTATCCCGTTTCAACATCGGATAATACCCCGAATGCCGTCACGGTTTGGCGGCCCGATCGGGTGTTTTTGGGGTGCCCGTTCACATACTTAAAGCCATAGAGGCGTGCGTCGGACGTGGGCATAAGCTCGATCACACCGGTCTTGGAATGCGCCGCGACACGCGGGGTCTTGTCAAAGGCGTGCCATCGCCGAAAATCATCTTCGATATAGCCCGCGAGCTCTTTCAAAACGTATTCAATGCCAATGTCGAGAACGAGTTTCATCATGTTATCGACGCTGACAAAGGGAACGATATTGACGCCGTGTGGCGGTGGAACAGCCATTTGATTTGAATCCCCCAATGAGCGCATTGTCGGCTTCCGGTAATCGTGCCGATCAATTTCTTTGGCCTTTTCCCTTATCTGCAGCGCACGTTAGCTTCAATGCCAGTGTTGTTCGGCGGGTAAGGTTGACACGAAAGATCTGCAAAAACTCGCCAGTGCGATTGAATTCAGCTATGATGAATATCGTTGGATTAGCTTTTGTTGGGGGAAATGTGATGAGCTATATCGATGGGTTTGTATTGGCCGTGCCCACGGAAAAAAAAGAAGAGTATCGTGCGTTCGCTGAAAGCTGGGCGCCAAAGTTCAAGGCACTTGGCGCGCTCAAAATCGTTGAATGTTGGGGAGACGATATCCCAGACGGTGAAACGACATCATTTCCACTCGCTGTGAAGTGCGAAGAGAATGAGACCGTTGTTTTTTCCTGGTCGATATGGCCTTCCAAAGACGTGCGCGACAAGGCGTGGGCAGCGCTTGAAGCTGACGAGTCCATGAGTGAAGAGATGACGAGTATGCCGTTCGATGGCAAACGCATGATCTATGGTGGGTTCAACCCGCTTATCGAAGTTTAGGGCGGGCTGAAAGTGAGCTTATGTCTTTGGAACTGAAGGTTCCGCCGCCCGTCGTCGCGATGGTTTCGGCATTTGCGATTTGGGGTCTCGCACAGAGTGTCCCCGAACTGGCGGTAAATGTTCCAGGGCAGCGACTCGTGGGCGGACTCGTTGCGCTTTGCGGGTTGCTTCTCGGGTTTGTCGCGCTTGGGCTTTTCAAGCGATACAATACAACCTTCACGCCGGTTGCTCCGCAAAAGTCATCAGCGTTGGTGACGACGGGTATCTATCGGATGACCCGAAACCCAATGTATCTGGGGCTTGCGGTTATCCTGCTCGGGTGGACCATCGCACTCGGCACGATCGCGGGATTGTTTTTGATCGCGGGCTTTGTCGCCTACATCACGCGGTTTCAGATCGTGCCCGAAGAGGCTGCCCTTCGGCAGATCTTCGGTGAGGATTTCACGGCCTATTGCCGTCGCGTGCGTCGCTGGCTCTAGCATGTCTCACCGAACTTCAGTTTCGCCCTCAAAGGCGCTTCCCCTCGGGCGTGGGGGTTGCCCGCGAAACCATCAATAATCGCTGCCCCCCAACGCGCGAGGGCAGGCCTATTGCTGATGAACCGATGTTTAGTACCGGGGGTGAACGTTGGTATAGCGGATGCCAGCGTAAGAGCGGTTAATTTTTTCAAGCGCTTCTGTGCTGACGTACCAGACCCCGTCTTGCTTAAGCGTGTGTTTTTTCCGGATCCGAACGATTTGGCCATTATTCACCAATATTTCGAGCCAACCGGTTGATGTTTGTCTCATCTTCAAAACCGAAGAGGCTTTTTTGATGTTATGAAAGCCTTCTGGAATGGCAGTTTGTTCCTGAAACGGGGTTGCGAGCGTTTGTCCGGTATTATCATCTGCCTGCGCCGTCGGGATAAAGGCGGTGGTGGCGATCGCGGCCAGCATCAGTGCTGAAAATGTCGCGCGCTTGCTTGTAAGCTGTTTACGAGTTGTGTTCATGTGACTTCCTTTCTTTCGGCGTATGGCCAATCTGCGACCTGCGCAGCGGCTTTGCCTTTCAGCCATCCTCATATAGGGATGCGAAAAAGTCCGTGAGGGAGGAAACTTTTTGATCATCACAGAATTGGTCGTGACAAGATCCTCAGATTACAACCTCCGGTATTTGTGATGAATGTAAGCGTCCCACGACGCCAGCGAAAAACCCTAATAAAATCAACATGCTTACAATAGGGATTCTGGTGAAGAATTAAGGAGTGTGTCATCCACGACGGGTCTTTCACGCTTGAAACATTCGTGATCTTTTGTGTTAGGGTTTTTGTGTAAACAAGCCCGCTGACGAGGGTGTTTCGCATGAACTGAACGCGCATCAATCGTAACGAGGGGAGCAATGCCTTTGACTGTCGGGAGGGAAAGCAGAGAGGTCGCACGATGGTCCTTGGGTTTGATCAGCGGCACATCGCTCGACGGTATTGATGCGGCACTTCTCAAGACTGATGGCGAGCGTATTGTTGCGGAAGGTCCCGCAACCACCGTTCCCTACACGGATGATGAACGAACACCGATCACGGCCGCGATTGAACAGGCATTGGACTGGGCGGGCGTAATTAGTTTCCCGGAAAACCCCCCTGACGTGTCACAGGCATCTGCCGCGGTAACTGCGGCCTGTATCCGGGCAATCCAAACGGTCCTCGAAGATTTTGACGGCGCGCTCGATGTGATCGGTTGTCACGGTCAAACAATATTGCATCGTCCCGAAGCTCGTCTCACCTGGCAGATCGGCGATGGTGACGCGCTTGCGAGACATTTCCAGATTCCGGTCGTTCATCAGTTTCGGCTCGCTGACGTGGCAAATGGCGGCGAAGGCGCTCCCTTTGCCCCCGTCTACCATATGGCGCGACTGGCCAATGCCCGCGGCGCGCCGCTTGCCAATGGTCCTATCGGTGTCCTCAATTTAGGGGGCGTGGGAAACCTCACACTTTGTAGCGAGGGGCAACCGCTGATCGCCTTCGATACAGGCCCGGCCAATGGCCTGGTCGATCAATGGGTTCAGCAGCACGGGGCAGGCGATTTCGACAGTGAAGGGAGGATCGCGGCAGAGGGAGCCGTCGACCATGCCGCGCTTCAAGCACTTTCTGATCACCCTTTTTTTGAACGCCCCCCACCCAAATCACTCGACCGATATGATTTCTCACTCGAACCGGTCAGGCATCTTTCGCTTGCTGATGGGGCGGCAACGCTAACCGCTTTTTCTGCCCATACGGTGGCTATGGCTTTGCGGCATATCCCGCAATGTCCCGGCCAGATCTTCACCTGCGGTGGTGGGCGCCATAACCGAACACTCATGGCGATGATTGCCGCCGCCTGTGCGACCGAAATCGGCACCGATCGCGCCCCCAAAATCGCTCCGGTAGAAAGCATCGGGTGGCGTGGGGACATGGTGGAGGCGGAGGCATTTGCATTTCTTGCTGTGCGGTCGCTTCGGAAATTACCGATCAGCTATCCAATGACGACCGGGGTCGCATCACCCGCGCTGGGCGGGGTTCACTCTAAACCCGAGACAGCCGCCTAAAGGTACGCCTTTGCAGCCTTCGCAAAAACCCCGGAAGCGGAAGTGAATTGGCACACGCGGCTCTTGGCGTAAAGTCGGGTTGCCACGAGAAAATCCCTGTGATAGGACCAGCCAAATTCCCGGTTGAATTTTGGATGAGTGGCGGTTTTCTGCGGGTTTCCGCTCGTACAGGATGAGTGCAATTTTCACTGCGGAAACACCGACACCCCGGAAGGAAGATCAAACCAGGTGAGTGAGCAAACTGCCCCGATTGGAATGGGTTCCGGCCTTGCAGGTCGTTATGCCATCGCGTTTTTTGACCTAGCGAAGACCGAAAAATGCCTCGATTCGGTTGAGGCGGACGTTGCGGTTTTGGGTGAATTGTCGGCTAACCATGCTGAATTCGGCAAGCTGATGACATCGCCGATGATTGGCCGAGCTGAACGTATCAAAGCGGTGACCGCCATTGCGGAATTGCAGGAATTTCAGCCGCTGACCGTAAAGTTTCTGGGTGCGCTCGCGTCGAACGGGCGACTCTATGTTCTGCCGCGTATTTTGAAACGGTTTCGAGAGCTTTTGGCCCGTCATCGCGGTGAAATCGCTGCGTCAGTCGTAACAGCCCATCCTTTAGACGATGGCCAGCTCGACCTTTTGAAATCGACCGTCAAATCGTCGATAGGGCAGGATGTGGCACTTGATATAACCGTTGATCCCAAACTCCTGGGCGGGATGATCGTAAAAGTGGGAAGCCGTCAGATCGACGGTTCGCTCAAAACCAAATTAGACCGACTTGAAGTTGTTATGAGAGGAACGCGGTAATGGATATCCGTGCGGCAGAGATTTCGCAGATCCTGAAGGATCAGATTGCCAACTTCGGCACCGATGCCGAGGTGTCAGAGGTCGGCCAGGTGCTGAGCGTTGGTGATGGGATTGCGCGCATCCACGGGCTGGACAATGTGCAGGCCGGTGAGATGGTCGAATTTTCAAACGGCGTCAAAGGCATGGCGCTCAACCTCGAGACCGATAACGTAGGGGTCGTGATTTTCGGGTCAGACGCCGAAATCAAAGAAGGCGATACCGTCAAGCGGACCGAGACCATTGTTGACGTACCTGTTGGGAAAGGCCTGCTCGGCCGCGTCGTTGACGGTCTTGGTAACCCAATCGACGGCAAGGGACCGATTGAATTCTCCGAGCGTCGCCGGGTCGAGGTGAAAGCGCCGGGCATTATCCCGCGCAAGTCGGTTCATGAGCCGGTTCAGACCGGTCTGAAGGCAATTGACGCGCTGGTGCCGGTTGGTCGTGGACAGCGCGAATTGATCATTGGCGACCGCCAGACTGGGAAAACCGCCGTTGCGATTGATACATTCATCAACCAGAAAACGGTGAATGCGGGGGACGATGAGAGCAAGAAGCTCTACTGCATTTACGTTGCGGTCGGCCAGAAACGCTCCACTGTCGCGCAGATCGTTCGCCAGCTCGAAGAAAACGGTGCGATGGAATACTCGATCGTGGTTGCCGCTACGGCATCTGAGCCTGCACCGCTTCAGTTCCTCGCACCCTACACCGGTTGCACGATGGGTGAGTATTTCCGCGACAACGGCATGCATGCAGTCATCGTATATGATGATCTCTCCAAGCAAGCAGTTGCCTATCGCCAGATGTCACTTTTGCTTCGTCGTCCGCCAGGGCGTGAAGCGTATCCTGGTGACGTTTTCTATTTGCATAGTCGTCTGCTTGAGCGTGCCGCGAAAATGAATGAGGATAATGGCGCTGGCTCTTTAACCGCGCTCCCAATCATTGAAACGCAAGCGGGGGACGTGTCGGCATACATTCCCACCAACGTGATCTCGATCACCGACGGCCAGATCTTCCTTGAAACTGATCTTTTCTATCAAGGTATCCGGCCCGCGATTAACGTCGGGCTGTCAGTGAGCCGGGTTGGGTCTGCCGCCCAAACCAAAGCGATGAAAAAGGTTTCGGGTTCGATCAAGCTTGAGCTCGCACAGTATCGCGAGATGGCGGCGTTTGCTCAATTCGGCTCGGATCTCGATGCGTCGACCCAGCGGTTGCTCAATCGCGGTGCGCGCCTGACCGAACTCCTGAAGCAGCCTCAGTTTTCCCCTCTTCCATTTGAAGAGCAAACCTGCGCTATTTTTGCCGGGACCTCGGGGTATCTGGATACCGTGCCCACGCAGCGTGTCGTTGAATATGAGGCCTCGCTCTTGAGCTTTTTGCGCACGCAACATACCGATATCCTGGCCAGCATTCGTGATGAAAAAGCGATGTCGGATGATACCAAGAAAAAGCTGACCGCGGCGCTCGACACCTTCGCAAAACAGTTTGCGTAAGCTCGATTTAGTGCCAACGACCAACAAGGAACGGTAGTGCGCGTATGGCCAGTTTGAAGGAACTGAAAGACCGGATTTCCTCGGTTAAATCGACCCAGAAGATCACCAAAGCAAAGCAAATGGTAGCGGCGGCGAAACTGCGCAAGGCGCAGGCGGCGGCCGAGGCTGGTCGTCCATATGCTGAGCGGTTGGCGCGTATCCTGGGCGGGCTATCGGCAAAGGTTGAGCTGACCGACCAGTCACCAAAACTTCTGACAGGGACCGGCAAGGATGATGTGCATCTCTTGATTGTCTGCACCTCTGATCGCGGACTTTGCGGTGCTTTCAATGCGAACATCGTCAAGGAAGCGCGGCTTAAAATCAAAGCCCTCATGGCGGATGGTAAGACGGTGAAGCTGTTCCTTGTGGGTCGAAAAGGTCGGGCCATTCTCATTCGTGATTATGAAAGCAATATTGTCGGGTACTTTGATACGACCGAGATCAAGAACCCAGGCTTCCAGGAGGCGCAGGCCATTGCTCATGATGTCATGAATATGTACGACGATGGCGCGTTTGACGTGGCACACCTCTTTTATTCAAAGTTCAAATCGGCGCTCGTGCAGGAGCCGCAGGGGCGGCAAATCATTCCTGTCGAGATTCCCGAAGAGACCGGCGGTGGCACCGATGCGGCGGTAGAATATGAACCGGAGGAAGAAGCCATTCTCTCTGCACTGCTGCCACGCAACGTGACAACGCAGATTTTTGGGGCGATCCTTGAAAACTCTGCATCGGAGCAGGGTGCTTCGATGACGGCAATGGATAACGCGACACGGAATGCGGGCGATTTGATCAATAAATTGACGATTGAATATAACAGGTCACGCCAGGCAGCGATCACCACCGAATTGGTAGAAATCATCTCAGGTGCAGAAGCGCTTTAGAGGTCGGAAAACGAGAAACAGGTTAGGCGAGTAGGAAACAAGACTATGGCAACCACAAACAATGTTGGCCGCATCGCACAGGTGATCGGCGCGGTCGTCGATGTCGCCTTCGAAAGCGATATCCCCGAAATTCTGTCGGCGCTTGAGACTGATAACAACGGAAAACGACTGGTTCTCGAGGTCGCGCAGCATCTCGGTGAAAACACCGTGCGCTGTATCGCGATGGATGCGACCGAGGGGCTTGTGCGCGGTCAGGAAGTCAAGGATACCGGCGCGCAGATCACCATGCCGGTGGGGCCTGAAACCTTGGGTCGCATCATGAATGTCGTGGGTGAGCCAATCGATGAACGCGGGCCGATCAATGCGAAGTCGACCGGCCCTATCCATGCCCCGGCACCGGAATTTGTTGACCAGTCCACTGATGCGGAAATTCTTGTTACCGGCATCAAGGTGATCGATCTTCTGGCGCCTTATGCCAAAGGCGGTAAGATCGGGTTGTTCGGCGGTGCTGGCGTCGGGAAAACCGTTCTCATCCAAGAACTGATCAACAATATTGCGAAGGGCCACGGGGGGACGTCGGTGTTCGCCGGTGTCGGTGAACGTACGCGTGAGGGGAACGATCTTTATCACGAGTTTCTCGATGCAGGCGTGATCGCGAAGGACGCTGATGGCAATGCGATCTCTGAAGGATCAAAAGTGGCGCTTGTTTATGGTCAGATGAACGAGCCTCCCGGCGCACGTGCTCGCGTTGCCCTGTCGGGCCTCACGATTGCTGAATATTTCCGCGATCAGGAAAATCAGGATGTGCTGTTTTTCGTCGACAACATCTTCCGCTTTACGCAGGCGGGATCTGAGGTGTCGGCGCTGCTCGGTCGGATCCCTTCTGCTGTTGGGTATCAGCCAACGTTGGCGACCGATATGGGGGCGCTGCAGGAGCGTATTACATCGACCAACAAAGGGTCGATTACATCGGTTCAGGCGATTTACGTGCCCGCCGATGACTTGACCGACCCTGCACCCGCAACCTCGTTTGCTCACTTGGACGCGACGACCGTTCTAAACCGGGCGATTTCTGAACTTGGAATTTATCCCGCGGTTGACCCCCTTGATTCGACCAGCCGGGTTCTTGAGCCACGCGTTGTGGGTCAGGAACATTATGATACCGCCCGTAAGGTTCAGGAGACGCTCCAGAAATACAAGGCATTGCAGGATATCATTGCCATCTTGGGTATGGATGAGCTGTCGGAAGAAGATAAGCTCACTCAAAGGATGCGATACTATAGGCGCCTTTTGGGTGAAAAGGTGATGGCAAAGTGCGCCCTTTGAGGCTCCGCTCTCCACCCACTTACCAAAATCATAGAGCGCC
>JBCDDR010000093.1:0-9226 GCA_039180205.1 Pseudomonadota bacterium
ACCGCATTTCAAGCATGAATAGTCTCCTTACGCTTACGTGACAGATCAGGCCGGTTTGCGGCTTGACCGGGTGAATTGAAGACGATATAGCCTCGCGCTTAGTTTTTCAGCGGGCGGGCGCCGTTCACACGGGTCACCCCGACATAAAATTCGATATCGATGTGTCGATCGCGCTTGCGGGCTAGGCCCGGGAAGCCTGAACATCGGGTTGGCGACTGATCGATTAGGTAGGGATAAAAGACAATGGCGAATTCACCGCAGGCGCGGAAACGCATTCTACGCAATGACAAACGCGAGGCGATCAACAAAGCCCGCCGCACCCGGGTGCGCGGTTTCGTGAAACGGGTTGAGGCCGCGATTGAGGCCGGTGATGCGGGTGCTGCGCGTGAAGCGCTTCGGCTGGCGCAACCCGAAATGATGCGCGGCGTCGCGAAGGGCGTCCTGCACAAAAACACGATGTCGCGGAAAGTTTCGCGCCTCTCCAAACGGATTGCGGCGATCGGGTAAACTGCCGGGGCTGCCTATCACCATCGTCTCAAGGGTGGTCTGCACCCGGTTAGATAGACATGCGTTTGTGACGTTTGATTTACCATACATCTGATGTGAGAAAGCCGCGCACCTAAAGGGGTATGCGGTTTTTTTTGTTTTCTGGCAGCCCCCAACCGGTTTCGATAGCGCGAACCCTGCAAGTAAATATGGCGATCCCCGGAAGTATTTTTCTCGAATAGGTTGGGGCAGGGTGATTCGCACTCTGCCATTTTTCCTATGTCGGAATATCAGGGATTTTCATGCAATCTGGCCGCATGCGTCTTCCCATTAACGATTTGCCGGTGCAGGCGTTGGATGCGCGAATGAACGCCGCGGCGCATGGGTTTCATTGCGGCAATCACTTTTGCAACCCCGCTTTCGGCAACCGCGCTCAGTTACAATTGTTACGAATCGATTTACCGCATTCAAAAAACGGTAACTTTTCTCCTTGTGCATGTTTCGTTCTGCTCAGTGCCCACGCCCCGTCAAGGTTTTTATTTTCCAAATTCCGAACTCCAGTCATTGCATCACGATCCGGTGATGGATATCCTTAGTACATAACGAGGCAAACGAACCTTGCTAAACAATTGGCAGCGTTTTTTGACAGGTTTTAATCATTCGATTTCAAATTTGTATTTGCGCTATTGTGATAAGTTTGTTGATTGGTCGCCGGTAATACTTTGGTCGTATATGTTATCGGAGACTTAGAACTTAGAGCGATCTTAGCATTTTACGGTTTCGTTTCGCTGAGTTTTGAATTTGGGCGAGGATTGGCTGCGTTCGCAGCGGGTCAGTTCGCCAAGGTGTGTGGGTTCCGTGGCGGCAGACGCGTGTGAGTGCGTAAACGAGGGCAGGTCTCATGTTTGGTGGTGGATACAAAGGCGATGTGGAACCGTCCGAGGCTTATCGGGCCATGCAGTCCGATAAAGAGGCACAACTCGTTGACGTCCGGACGCTGCCGGAATGGCAATTTGTGGGGACCCCCGACCTTACCGATTTGGGTCGAGAGGCGCATTTGATTGCCTGGCAGGTCTATCCGTCGATGGGATTGAACAGTGGGTTTGTAAATGCGGTGAAAGAGGTCGTTTCCGACCCCGAGACACCAATCTTTTTCTTGTGCCGGAGCGGTGCGCGCTCGGCGGCGGCAGCAGCGGCCATGACCGCTGCAGGGTATCAGAATTGTTTCAATATCGCCGGTGGCTTTCAAGGCGACGTTGGTGCCGATGGCCACCGCGGCAAACAGAATGGATGGCAGGCGGCCGGGCTTCCTTGGCACCAGGGGTAACGCTTGAAGCCGTGATGACAGATCGGCACGGCGTGTCGGACCGTCAGAAACATATCAGCGATCGGCGCTCTTCGTTGGGTTTGAAGGGCGTATCTAATCACCAGTCGGGGGGCGACGCACAAGATAGAGATGGGAGAGTTATGACGATTTTTAGGGAATGAGCATTTTCGCGATTTGATTTGCGTTTTGTAATTTGGCTTCAGCAATCACCTTACCTCTTTCGTGAAAACCTGGCGGCATGTTTGGGCGAGTAAACAGGGCATGCGATCGGGTTGGGAATAACCAAAGGCGTGAGCGGCCAAGCCGGCAAAGCAAAAAAAGAAAACCAAAAGAACAACGGCTTCAAAAAATATGAGCAAAAATAATGACCGAACGGGGGTGTCGTCAGGAACACCATCCGAGAAAGAGACTTTGCCTCGGCACGCACAAGACAATGCGCCGGATCACGAGGGTCCAAGGCGGACAATCTGTTCGTCGGCGACGGTATCAACGCCGAATACACTACCTCCAAAGCAAGCCACGCCGATCAGCTCAGGCGCGCCCTGTGCCGATGGCTCTGATGGCCCGCGGGAGGCGTTTCAGTCTGCGCTGATCGGGCGTATGCGTGGTACGTTTGGTGATAAGACCTATACAAGCTGGCTGTCTGACCTGCGGGTATTTTCCCTGAAGGGAACCAGCGTCGAATTGAGTGTCACGACACGCTTTATGGCTGATTGGATCAGGGGTCACTATCTCGACCGTATCGCGGCACTTTGTGAAACGATTGCGGGAGATCCCGTTGACGTCACACTCACCGTGGCGCCCGCCCCCGCGCTGACCGGACCATTGCCGAGCCCTGAGTGTGAAAACGACTCTGCGACAAGGTTCGGGTCCGCTGCGGCTGCACCGCGACAAAGCGATGGAGTGCACATGATGGGATCGGTCGCCGCAGATGCGTTGGACCGACCGTCCACGCAAGGCACCGCTGCCGCAACCCCGCGACAACATCAGTTTGAGAGCCGATTTACCTTTGAGCGGTTTGTGGTTGGCCGATCAAACCATTTTGCCTATGCGGCCGCAAAGCGCGTGGCTGAGTCAGACGAACCACATTTCAATCCGCTTTTTCTCCATGGCGGGGTCGGGCTTGGCAAAACCCATCTGATGAACGCGATCGGAAACGCAATCCATGCGCGCGCCCCCGAACGAAAGGTTCTGTACGTTTCAACCGAAAGCTTCATGACCGAGCTATTGAGCGCGATGCGGCTCAAAAACCAGCACACGTTCAAGGAGCGCTATCGAAACGTCGATGTGCTGATGATCGACGACGCGCATTTTCTGGCACAGAAAAACACGCTGCAAGAAGAGTTTTTCCATACCTTCAACGCACTGATCGACGCCCGCAAACAACTTGTGATTTCCGCCGACCGTTCGCCCGCGGAAATGGACGATGTCCAGGGGCGTATCCGGTCGCGGCTCAATTGGGGCCTCGTCGCAGATATTCATGCGACCGACTTCGAGCTTCGGCTTGGCATTCTGCAGGGGTTGAATGAAGAACGGTCGCGCACCCGGGTGCCCGAAGATGTTCTGATTTTCCTTGCGCGTAATATTGTGGCCAGCGTGCGCGACCTCGAAGGTGCCTTTATCCGGATTGCCGCCAATATGGATTTATTCGGCGATGTCATCGATGTGGAAAAAACCCGAACGCTCTTACAGGATATGCTTCGCGCGCATGATCGCCGCGTGACGATCGATGAAATCCTCCGAAAAGTTTCGGCGCATTATGGGCTTCGTCTCAGCGACCTACTGTCACCCAGGCGCGCGCGTAGCGTGAGTCAGCCGCGCCAGGTAGCGATGTATCTCGCAAAGCGGCTAACCACCCGATCGCTGCCTGAAATCGGGCGGAAATTCGGCAATCGCGATCACACCACGATCATGCACGGGATCAAGAAAATCACCGAGCGGCTGGAGACCGATAGCGCACTGGAGCAGGATATCCGCACCCTCAAACGAGAGCTTGAGGGCTAGGGTCCTGACCCTGGCGCCGTGATCGCTTTCCATCTCGTTTTCTTTTTTGCTTGGCACCGGGCGGCGCTTTGATATGCTCGCGGCCCATTTTGCCCGGTCGCCCTTTCGGATCGTTGTTCTGACACAGCCCGATAGAGCGGATTATGGCTCATTCTGGATTGATCCGGCCCTGTTGATCACGAAAGTAACGCTCTTATGAATGTCAGCCTCGAACGCGCTCATTTGCTGAAATCGCTGGGCCATGTGCACAGCGTGGTTGAACGGCGGAATACCATTCCGATCTTGTCGAACGTGCTGCTGGAAGCCGATGAGACGGGATTGAAACTCTCGGCCACCGATCTTGACCTTGATATGGTGGAACGCGCACCCGCGACGGTATCGGCCCCGGGGGCCACAACGGTTGCGGCACACACATTCTTTGACATCGTCCGCAAACTTCCCGATGGGGCCATGGTCGATCTTGAACTGGTCGATGGGGTGTCGCTCAAAATCAGTGCGGGGCGCTCGCGGTTCAAGCTTGCCTGTCTGCCGAAAGAGGATTTTCCGGTCATTGCCGCCGGCGAGCTGCCGCATGAGTTTGGCCTTTCCAGTGCGGAAATGAAGCGTCTCATCGATAAGACGCGTTTTGCGATGTCTACGGAAGAGACGCGGTATTATCTCAACGGCATTTACCTGCATGTTCCCTCCGGCGACGCTTCAATCTTGCGTGCGGTATCAACCGACGGGCATCGGCTCGCCCAGGTGGATATGCCGTGTCCGGATGGCGCGGCGGGCATGCCCGGCATTATCATCCCAAGGAAAGCCGTCGCCGAGTTGCGCAAGCTGATTGATGACGAGGATGAGACGATCAATATCGGGCTTTCGGATACCCGCATTCGCTTTGCCTTTGGTGGCGCGGTGCTCTCTTCGAAGTTAATCGACGGCAATTTCCCCGATTACAGTCGCGTGATTCCGGCCGGAAACGAGAAACGGTTGGCGGTGGGGTCGGGTCTTCTGGCAGAAGGGGTTGACCGGGTTTCGACAATTGCCACCGACAAGAGCCGCGCGGTGAAGCTCAGTCTCGATCACGGGCGGCTCACCCTGAGCGTCAACAGTATGGAGAATGGCGTTGCTACCGAGGATATCGAGGCAGAATTTGAATCGGATGCTTTTGATATCGGTTTCAACGCACGCTATCTGACCGATATTCTGAGCCAGATCGAAGGCGAACATGTTGAAGCCTACTTTGATGATAGCGCAGCGCCGACGCTGGTTCGCGACCAGGGTGATGAGCGTGCGCTCTATGTGCTCATGCCGATGCGCGTTTGAACCGTGCGTGGGTCACGCGCCCATAGGTCTATGAGCTTTCGATAGGTCCCGCAGCCCTTGTCATCTTTACCCATGTCTGGCCCGATTGGGCGTCCTGCGGCACTTGCCGTGCGCGCTCTGCGGCTCAACTCGTTCCGTAACTATTCATCAGGTCTGATCGAAGGGGCGGGCGATATTGTCGTCCTGACGGGCGATAACGGGGCAGGGAAGACCAATATTCTCGAAGCCCTTTCGCTGCTCGGCACGGGGCGAGGGTTGCGCGCCGCCCGATTTGGCGATGTTCAGCAACATGGGGCGACGACGCCATGGGTGCTGTCCGCCTCGGTCGAAAATGCCGGGATTGTGCATCAACTCGGCGTCCGCTTTGTCGTTGATCGTACGGGTACGGTTGACGAGGCTGATCAATCGCCCCACCAGAACGCCGCGCCACCGCTTTCGGGAAAACGGGAAATCCGCCTCGACGGGGGGCCGCTTGCATCATCGTCCGACCTTGATGAGCTGGTTGGTTTCATATGGCTTACCCCTGCGATGGACCGCCTGTTTCAGGAGGGAGTCAGCGCCCGACGGCGGTTTTTTGATCGTTTGGTAGCGGCGCTCATTCCTGGGCATTTGCGCAGTTACGCCGACTTTGAACAGGCAATGCGCGAGCGGACCCGCTTGCTTGAGACGCAAGGTCCACGTTCGAATGCGTCTTGGCTTTCCGCGCTTGAAAGCCAGATGGCAGCTGCGGGTGTTGCTGTAGCCGCCAACCGCGTTGATGCGCTTGGGTGGATCCAGGATCGGATTGACCGGGTGGAGGTGCCGCCTTTTCCCCAGGCGGAGCTGGCAATTGGTGGGGCTGTTGAAACCGCTTTGCTCGCTGGTGCTGCGGCGCTTGCATGCGAAGATCAACTCGCTGAAGATCTCAGTGCCAATCGTGGCACCGATGCTGCCGCGGGTCGGGCAACGACGGGAGTACACCGAAGCGATTTTTTGGTGACCCACCGGCCAAAGCAGGTTCCCGCCGCCTATTGCTCAACCGGGGAACAAAAAGCGCTTTTGATTTCGATTATCCTCGCCCATGCGGCGCTCGCTGAAACGGGGCGGGGGCGTCCCCCGATTTTACTGCTCGACGAGGTTGTCGCTCACCTCGATGGCGCCCGTCGCGCGGCCCTTTTCAATCATCTGCGCACGCTTGGGGGCCAGAGCTGGCTCACCGGCACCGATGCGCACTCTTTTCGCGAACTAAACGGCGTTGCGAGCTTTTATAACGTTGCCGAAGGCGTACTTGAGGCCTACAGTCTTTCCTAGAAAAGTCTTGGGTTTCAGGCTGTTTTGGCCCTGCTGGGCAGTACTGATCACCGGGCCGCGAAAAGGTGGCCAAAAAGACCAAAAAGAAACGTAACAAAAGGCGTAAAGAATGACGCAAAACGATCCTTCGCCCGATCCCCTTCTGGATCCTGATGAGGTCGAAACCAAGACCAGTCCAGAGACGCAAATGGGCGATGCCGCGCTTGGCGCCGAAGATTATGGCGCTGACTCGATTAAAGTGCTGAAGGGCCTTGATGCGGTTCGCAAACGACCTGGCATGTATATCGGCGATACCGAAGACGGATCTGGTCTCCACCATATGGTGTTCGAGGTTTCCGATAATGCGATCGACGAGAGCCTCGCCGGTTATTGTGATCGTATCGATGTGGTTTTGAACGCCGACGGGTCGGTTACCGTGCGGGATAACGGGCGCGGTATTCCGACCGAAATCCACAGTGAGGAAGGGGTCTCGGCGGCGCAGGTAATCATGACCCAGCTTCATGCGGGGGGCAAGTTCGACCAGAACAGCTATAAAGTCTCAGGCGGCCTTCATGGCGTTGGCGTTTCGGTTGTGAATGCGCTTTCCGACTGGCTCGAACTGAAAATCTGGCGCGACGGCGACGAACATACCATGCGCTTTGAGCGCGGTGAACCGATCGGCGATCTCCAGGTGACTGGCTCCGCCGATGGGAAAACGGGGACGCAGGTTACGTTTTTGCCGTCGACAGACACCTTCACGATGGTGGAGTTTGATTTTGCGAAACTTGAACACCGCTTTCGCGAGCTTGCTTTCCTCAACTCAGGGGTACGCCTGATCTTGAGTGACGAGCGGCATGTTGATGCGCAATCGGTTGAGCTTTTTTACGAAGGCGGCACCACGGCGTTTGTCAAATATCTCGATCGCAACAAGAGCGCGTTGATCGGCGAGCCCATCGCAATCATTGGCGAGCGCGACGGCATCACCGTTGAAATCGCGATGCAGTGGAACGACAGCTATCATGAGAATGTGCTGTGCTTCACCAACAATATCCCACAGCGTGACGGCGGCACTCATCTCGCGGCATTTCGTGCTGGCCTCACCCGCACCATCAACAGTTACGCCAACGAAAGCATGGGTGCGCGCAAGGACAAGGTCACGCTCTCGGGCGATGATGCGCGCGAAGGGCTGACGTGCGTATTGTCGGTCAAGGTGCCGGATCCCAAGTTTTCGAGCCAGACCAAAGACAAACTCGTGTCATCAGAGGTGCGGCCGGTCGTCGAGAAACTCCTCGGCGACAAGCTTGGCCAATGGTTTGAAGAAAATCCGCAACCTGCGCGGATCGTTGTGCAAAAAATCATTGATGCAGCGCTCGCCCGCGAGGCGGCGCGAAAGGCGCGTGAGCTGACCCGTCGTAAAGGTGCGCTCGATATTGCTTCGTTGCCTGGAAAACTCGCCGACTGTGCCGAACGTGATCCGGCGAAATCGGAACTGTTTATTGTCGAGGGTGACAGTGCCGGCGGCTCTGCAAAACAGGGGCGGAGCCGACAGTTTCAGGCGATCCTGCCGCTGAAGGGAAAGATCCTGAATGTCGAGCGAGCCCGGTTCGACCGGATGCTGTCGTCCGCAGAAATCGGGGCTTTGATTACAGCACTTGGGACCGGCATCGGGCGCGATGATTTCAATCTCGAAAAACTGCGCTACCACAAAGTTATCATCATGACCGATGCTGACGTGGATGGCGCCCATATCCGCACCTTGCTGCTCACCTTTTTCTACCGCCAGATGCCCGAGTTGATCGAAGCCGGGCATCTCTATATCGCACAACCGCCGCTCTACAAGGTTTCGCGCGGGCGTTCGGAGGTCTACCTCAAAGATGAAGCGGCGATGGAGGATTATCTGATCGATCAGGGGCTTCAGGGCATTGTGGCGCTCACCGCCGAAGGGGCGCGCGGTGAAGCCGATCTTGGAGATCTGGTGCGCAAGATCAGGCGGATGCAGCGATTGCTTGATGCCATGCCGCCACGCTATTCACGGCTGCTGCTCGAAGAATTGGCGATGGCCCGTGGGCTTGCCCCCGATGCGACGACCCGCGAGGAAATGGAGGCCGCAGCCGAGCGTGTGGTCAATCGGCTGAATACGCGCGAAGGTGATGAGACGGCCGGATGGCGCGCCGAAGTGCGCACCGAAGCCGCGGGCAGCGTCGCCGCAGGCCAACCACGCTATCATTTCATTCAATCTCTGCGCGGTGTTGACGATCACTATGAGATCGATGCGGCTTTGGTGAAAAGTGCCGAGGCGCGTAAACTCGCCGAATTAACAGCACCTCTCGCCTCGAGCTTCACTTCGCTTGTGACCATCAAGAAAGGCGAGGAAACCGTCGCGACAGCAGATCGACCTTCCGCACTCCTCGAATGGGTGAAGTCGATGGGGCGTAAAGGGATCAGTTATCAGCGCTACAAAGGCCTTGGCGAGATGAACCCCGATCAGCTGCGCGAAACCACACTTGATCCAGATGGGCGGTCATTGTTGCAGGTGCGGGTCGATCAGGCTGATCTTGCCGATGAGATGTTCTCGCGCCTGATGGGCGATGTGGTTGAACCACGCCGTCACTTTATTCAGGAAAATGCGCTTAAGGTTGCAAACCTCGATACCTGATTGCGATCTGTAGTAAGTTGGCCAAAAATCACCGAACGTCGGTTACCGATTGCGGTCACGAAAGGCCATCGATGATTTAGATCGGGCTTTGCCTTCGCTTCTTGGCAGTTCCAGACTATATATAACTTCGAACTGTCAATATGAATTGCGCGTATCAAGAAAGAAATCGGGATGTC
>JBCDDR010000094.1:0-9220 GCA_039180205.1 Pseudomonadota bacterium
CATTTGGGTCTCTCGAGCAAACCGCTTGATGAAGTGGCCGGGTTGACGCGTTGGTTGATGGTTTTGCTTGGGGTGATAACGGTCGCCGCGGTCGCCGGCGTGTCCTACCTGTTTGGTAGATTACTGTCGCGGCCGATGCGGACGCTATCGACAGCAATGGCAAGCGTTGGCGACGGCGATCTCGATTATCGAATTGCGCACGGACGTAGTGACGAATTTGGGCAGCTGTTTGATCGTTTTAATGCAATGGCCACCAAATTGGGGAAACCCGCGGCTGCCCCCTTCCAAGATGGTTTCGACGATTTGATCGGTGAGGTTGACCCATCATTTGGTGAAAGGGATACCGATTCATCGGCTCTGGAGAATATCGTCGAAGATGGGTCTTCCCCCCCTGACGAGACGATGGAACAATTAACGGAACCCGAGCCTGATGCGGGCCAGGACCCGCCCAAAAAACTGCCCCCCGCTGATGAAGTCGACTCCGAAGGGCTTGAAGCGGAGCCCGCCGCGCAGGAAAACCTCGATGCGACAATTGTTGCTGTCCGCCAGCCCCCCGTCACATCTGATTCCGCTGCGCCGACGCAAGAGCCATCTGGAGCGTCGCTTGAAGATGAAAAACCTCATCCAGACGAGATAACGGAACCGAATACAGCGCCCGTTGCCGAGCATAGTCATAACCCTGTTGAAACTGACGGCGTTGCAGAGGGAGATGAGATTGCGGGCGATGACAGAACAATGATCGTATCGCCACGGCGCATTAAATTTTCACCAAAAACCAAGGGTGCGCCCAAAAATAACGAAGGCGAACCGACCGATCCGAAAGAATCAACTGCATGAGCCGGCAAGAATGGGGGCGAACACTGTTACTGGTAATTGCGTCGCTCGTGACCGCTTGCGCGACACCGCAACAGCGTGAGGTCATCGCGGAAAACGACCAGTTCATTGCCGTCCTGCCCGACAGCAATGATACGCTCCAAACGCTTGCACAGGATTTGCTGGGGACAAGCACCCGGTCCTGGGAAATTGCGGAGCTGAACGGGATTACCTCGCTGGATCGGGTCAACCATGCTGTGGTGGTACCCAAAAAGCCCACGAACCCCAGCGGAGTTTACCCCAATGGGGTGCGCAAGTTACAGGTCCTTTGCTTTCATCGGTTCGTCGATACTGAGACGTCGCGACACCTCATGGAAGTCCCCATCAATAAGTTTGAAGAGCAGATCGCCTACCTCAAGGCCGAAGGCTATACCTTTCTGACCCTGGCAGAGGCGTCGAATTTGAAACAGCAACGCGCTGGCCTTCCAGAACGCGCGATCACGATCACAATCGATGACGGCTTTCGATCGGTTTACGACCTCGCGTACCCGGTCCTGAAAAAGCATAATGTTCCGGCGACCGTGTTTTTGTATGTCGAGTTTCTCGGGTCGCCAGCTGCGTTGACATGGTCGCAAATTGAAGAAATGGCGGACTCGGGCCTCGTTACCTTTGACTCACACACATTCTCCCATGACAAACTCACGAAAGCGAAGGGGGAAACGAAAGAGGCTTTTCAAAAACGGCTCACACGCGAAGTTGCCTCCGCCAAGCGAAAATTGGGGCAGAAACTTGACGTGAAGCCACACTCCTTCGCCTATCCTTATGGTGCCGCAAGCGAACGGGCGATCGCCATACTTGAAGCTGCGGGATATCGCTATGCCTACACGGTCAACCGCGGCGGTAACACGCTATATGCCGACAATTATCTGTTAAAGCGGACGATGATCTATGGCACCGACAGCTTTGACCAATTTCAAAAGAAAATCGATGTCTTCGACGGGTTACCTTTGAAATGAGCCGGGCTTTTGCAAATCGTGAAGCGGGTCCCGTTCGGGACCGATTATGCGGGAACACATTGCAAGTACTGCGAACATTTTTGCTGGTCACTGCCCTTGGTGCCTGTCAAACCAGCATGCCAAACGGGTTTTCCGCCTTTGGTGATCCTAATCAAAAGCGGGCAAAAGAAAGCGAGGCGCGCGCCGCCTATCATACAGCCCGAGCCAAAGACGACGAGAAAAGCGGTGATCTGGCGTCTGCAGTTATTCACCTCAAGGCCGCGACCCTTCTTTTGCCGCAAGACAAAGAAATCGCAGACCTTTTGGCGACGCTTGAGACAAGACAAAAGAAAGCGGCCAAGCAACGGCTGATTGCGGCGCGGAAACAGACAAAACAATCGGCATCCAAGGGCCGCATCGCCTACCTCAAGGTTCTGGCGGTCGATCCGCATTCAAAGCCCGCATTTTCAGAACTTGAAGCGCTTGAACGAAAAGTGTCGCGGGCGCGCTATCTCGAAAAACCGCGAATTGATCGGGAAGTTGAGAAATTGCTGGCACCCGTCGCGTCCAATCCGGATACGCCGGGATCGGCAAAACCGCAAACTGCAAATGAGGGGCAAGTAGCAACGACCGTGAGCCCGCCGACCCCCCTGACAACAAATGTAACAGACCCTGAGGCGAAAACGGTTTCGAATCAGTCGCAGTCAGTAGAAGCGTTTTCAGGCCCACGGAACACCGATCAGAAACCGGATCCCAAAGCGAGTGCGGCGGCCCACTCGCAAGGGCTGGGCCTTTTGGCCAAAGACATTCAAGAAGCGATACGGATACTGCGGGAAAGCGTAGAGCTCGATCCGAAAAACAAAGGCGCTGAACGAGATCTCGCCAATGCTGAGCGGCTGTTGGAGTTATCAACCATTAGCGCCCCAGAGGCGCCGATGACCAAGAGGTAGCCCGTGGTTAAAGAAGCAACTCGTATCGAGGGTGCCGCGCGAAATCACAGGCGTTAGCATTTGGTTGAGCAATTAAGGCGCATATCCCTCAGTCACTGCTCGCGTTCAAGCTCCTCAAGGCGGTCTTTCATATCCCTTGCATCCGACAAGCGCATCTGCGCGTTGCTGTGATCGGGATCAAATTCAAGCGTACGCTCAAAAAGCTCGATAGCCTCGTCGAGCCGATGTTTTCTAAGCTCGGTCAGGCCTTCACGATAAACCTCTTCGGACAGATTTTCCTGAAGGGTTTGGAATGATCCATCGGCCCGGCCAACGCTTTCATCATACTCAACCGCATCACGATAAAACTGAAATGCCGAGATGTCGTCACCATCGCGATTGGCCATCTGCGCAAGTCGTACATAGGATTCAGCAGCAGCGGCATTATCTCCCGCAACCGCGGCTTGGTTCGCCTGCCCTTCAATCGCACTGATAAGACTACGACGGATCACCGGATCATTTGGGTAGAGTTCGGCGGCAGTCGATAAAATGTCCGATGCGGCGACAAATTCACCGTCGCTCATCAGTGTATCCGCACGCTCCAGAACCTGCGCGAGTGAAAGCGGCTGCGCCTGCTGCGGGGCCACGTCCATCTCGGGTTGTGCGGGCATTGGCTCGTCTGGAGTCCCCGCATCGGCAACACTGTCCGGAAGCGGGGGGAAAGAATCCATGTCGGGCCCTACATCATTAGCGGCTTCGAGCGCATCTGCCGCGGCCTCTTCCGCCGCCGCACTTGCCATTTGCATCTCGTCATTTCCAACGCCGTCATTCAACGCCTGTTCGCCGGGAACATCCGGCATAAGGTCTGGGGCTTCGGGCGAGATCGAAGGCGATGCATCAGCTAACTGCTGCTCAGGCGCGTCTTCGCTCCCGACACTCCCCGCCGCTGGGATCACCGCAGGAGCGGGCGGACGCGTCCCGGGAATTCGAAGGGTTTGACCTGCGGCAATTCTAGTCGGATCTGAAATATCGTTATAACGCGCCAGCGCATAAAACCGAAACGGATCTCCAAGGAAACGATTGGATACATTTGAAAGGCTTTCGCCCGCCTTGACCGTGTAATCGAAAGACTCGGTACCAAACATATTGCCGATGGGCATATCGATATCGCTCAAAAGCCGGTTTGCGCGCGGATGGCGGGGGCGTTCGGTCAAAACGGTCTCAAGTTCGATCCGGGCTTCCTCCGCGCGACCCATATTGAGCAGATTGACCGCCTCAATAAATCGCTTGTTCGGGCTCAATCCAGCAACCGGTGTGTAGATGGGTTTTTCGATTTTGGTGGGCGTATTCACGTCTACGACAGGCTCAGGGTTTGTCGTCTGACACCCGGCCATTGCCAACACAAGTGCCAGACCTGTTGCCACTGTTTTCATCAATCGGACGCACCCTCCGACGTTTTTCGCTTCCATGTCAGCCCATTCCATACCGATGCAATCAATCTTATTTCGCACGCTCACGTCCCCTAAAATCGATATCGCATTTCTTCACTTAGAATAATACCAATAGATATTGCGCTCGCGAGGCCCGCTGTCAATTTGTGAAGGGCCGCACCTCGCCTCATTCCGTGACATATAAAACACTTAACGCATCAGAAAATACCAGGAAAGTGCCGCGCCGGCTGCGAGAACGCAAACAAGGAAAACCGGCACTCGCAATCGCGAGGAGTTTGCGCGCGCCCGACGCCGCGACCGCTTTGAGATCAGCGTATCATTATCGGCGGCAAACTCATCTTCCAAAACGTCAAGCAGTTGATCGCGTTGTGAACGATAGTCCTCAATCGTCAACTCACCATGCGCATAATGATGAGCCATGACCGCCAACGCTTCGAGTTTCTTGTCCACCATCCTTCAAACCCCGCCATACTCGGTCACGATAACCGAAGTATTGTCGCGCGCACCATTGGCGAGGCAGGCATTCATCAGCGCCCGTCCCGACCGATCTAATGTGGTTTCCGATAACCCCACCGAAATTTCGTCGTTCGAAACATCCTTATAGAGGCCATCGGAACAAAGAAGATATCGCGCTCCTTCGCGAATTTGAAATGCGATTGCGTCGAGAAATAAAGGCTGTGGTGCACCGAGCGCACGGGTTATCGCATTGCGATGGACCTCATTTCGACTGTTCGGTTCGCCCCCCTGTGCGCGCCGTTCATTGAACAAGTCATGATCGGTGGTGAGTTGCGACAGCCGACCATCGGAAAACTCATAAAGACGCGAATCTCCTGCCCAAAGGCAAACCCCGACCATCTGACGAACAATCAAGGCGACGATTGTCGTGCCGATCGTTCGCCCATCAAAATCAGAGACTGCTCTCTGGCGAAGCTCCTCGTGCGCTTCCATCAGCGCGTCTTCGGTGGCGTTGACAGCATCACGCAATCGATTTCGAGACGGTATTGCCTTAATCGCGGCAACTGCGGTTTGGCTCGCAAGCGCCCCGCCCTCGTGACCGCCCATGCCATCTGCCACAGCCCAAATCCCCGCCTCGGGCAAGGCGATGATGCTATCCTCATTCACCTCTCGAACAAGGCCGACATGTGTATAGGCTGCCGATTGCATTGCGGCTTCTCTCCTTAAACTCATACAAACTCACCGGTCTGCTGCGCCGGCTCAGAAAGCGGGTTCGAACCTGTGTTTGGCATCGGCATCGGCGACCATCCCCACCGCGCCCATTCGCCATCGAGAAGCCCAACGAAAGCATCGGCTGCGGGAAGCCCGTCTGCAATAAGCAGAGAAGGCGCGCGTTCGGCCCACTGATCATACCACCAAAAGCTCGCTCGGGGTCGAGTGACGCGCAAAAGCTGGTCGAGGAGGTGTGGGAACGCGGAATAGAACGCACCCGACTTGGCTAAGGGAAGTTGCCAGTTTGCAGCCGCAATATCAAAACCCTCGTTTGGCCCGGAGAGGTCGCACTCTTGCAGCGTCTGCATCATCCGTTGGACGCCCTCATCAAAGACGGCTTCATCAAACGAGTCCGGGTCCAGCACAGACAGAGCGAGTGTTTCGATATCTTCCCGCCACCTGGTCCCCAGCGCCAATATAAGGAACGGGTTTGTTCGCGCGGGCAGCTCAAAAGCAATCGTGAAGGGAAAGTACCTCCCGACCCGATCGACACTTGGTAACATGACGCCAAGCCAACTGCTTTTGTCGCACACCTCAGCGGGCAGCCAAAAATGCCAAACCGGGCTTTCAAGATACCTCTCAAGCCAGTCTTCGCTCAGATTTGCCCGCGCCGCCGTAAGCCCCGATTGCAACCAACTGTCCCATGGATCGACGAAGGACTGCGGCAATCGCCGTCGCCAAAAATCACCCTTCGACGGCAGTTTTCCAAACATGCCTGCTACTGGTTCGGCCACTAGAGCAGACCCTCGGGACACCGGAACCTGCGCAGAGAAGATAACGAAAACGGATTATACACACTGTGCGCCCGGATTTCATAAACCGCGGTCATCTCATCAATTGTGAATGTTACCTTGATCCGATCGGTGGTTATCGGCTCGACGGCCGCCCCTTCCAGAATCCGGAACAAAGCCCAAGGTCCGTCGGCTGATCGCGCTGGACGTTTCCCTTCCAGATCCTGGAACATGATCCGCACCTCACGGTTCCCGTTGGCGGGCGGCCAACTCACCGTTTGTTCGATGATAGGACCAAATCGATAGACAACCTGTTCGTCGCCAAAATCGATCATGAACATTGATGCATTATCTGTCAGAGACACCGGTTTCAGGCCAAAACTGATGACGGGCGACTGGCCCCCATTTTCAAAAAAAGTCTCTTTGATCTGCCGCGCGCGGCGAAACTGCGACAATGTCTTGTCGTCGAGACCCAGGGAACGGTTACCGACATTCTTCCACGTCCAGGCAGGTTGTGATGTATCGACCAAACTTTTGAGGTGGGTATTGAAGTAGGAGTCAACGATCCCACCACTACCGAAAAACCGACCGAAATCACGGATTGTGATGTCTCCGCGTTGCCCGGCCCGATAGACGGGGTAGCGACCGGCAACCATCGCCTCGCACTCGCTTTTCATATCGCTTCGCCACGCAGTATCGATCCGTTCACGAATGTTCGACGCGCGCAAACCATGGCTTGAGGACGTCAATTGCCGCAACCAGTTTGATATGGGCTGGGGAAGTTTCGCCGCATCATTTTCAATCTGACGAACGATATCTCCTGCAGCACTCGCTGGGTTCACATCGATGCCGCCGCCGACGCTTGATGACGCCGACAGCGATGTCAATTCGGTTCGCAACGCATCAATCCGCGCGAAAATCCGATCAAGGCCGCTACTTGCACCTTCGATACCGACGAGCGCATTCAGCTCACGAAAATGCTTAGAAATCCTCGACTGCGGCGTCAGTTGTTTACTTGGGTCATCAGCGCGCGCATCGGCGGCATTCTTGGCTTTTCCCAGCAACCGTTCGAGTCGCCCGCCCGCCCGATCAATAACTTCATCGGCAGCAGCGCCCGCAGCATCTCGCAACCGCCCCTCCGGCGAAGCAAGTGCCGTATTATCGCGAACCCCTTCGAGCAGGTAAGCAAGCGGCGACGCGGGGGCCGTTGCCGTCAGCAAGACTGAAATCGCCTTTTCCGAATTGGTAAGCGGCACAATAGCTACGTCGGACAAAAACCGGTCCCACGTCGTTATGTAGTCAGTGGCATAAAGGCGCGAGATATCTTTCGAAAGCGTTCCGATCTGCTCCGCAACGTCGCGGCTTGCCGCTGGGGTCTTTTCATCGCCCAACACCCAACTTTCATTGCGCGTTCGCTCCACAATATCTTTTTGGCCGACCAGAAACGTCTCGATCAATCCACGCTTGGTGAAAAGTTCGGGGATCCCCTCAGTCAAGGGTTCACCCGAACGGCGGCGGAACACACTTGCCCCATCGGGACCAATATGATCGGTCAAACGAAAGCCAATGTCGCCATTGACCAGCTGATCGCGTTTCCAACTCCCGTAAGCGAGTTCGGCAAGCGGGGTGCGATCCAACCGAACCCTGACCCGCGAGATTAAGCTGTCACTCAAATCAACAGGGGCAACGTCGCCATCAAGCAAGGCATCGAGGTGCCGGGTCAATAACTCAAGTTTATCCGGCTGATTTGCCTGCCAGTCGAGCGTTACCCACACGCGGAAATGATCCCGGTCCAGTCGCTCTTCGGGGTTGCCGAGCATTAAATAGGTAGTAAGCGCCTCGAAGAGAAAATCATTATCGGCCCGCGCCTGGAGGAGTTGAGTCTCAAGGCGGTTTTTCAGGAACGGCACAAACAGTGCATTCAATTCGCGCATATAAGCGTCGGAAAGCTCCCGCGAGAGCCCGCTGCCCTGATAGAGGCCAAACCCCATCGAGATCGGAATGTTATCACCATGCTCGGCAGTCAGGTCGCGACTTTCCCGCAGCCGATCGAGCCTCTCCAAAACGGTATCAAGTTTTGGATCCTCATCAGTAATCGCCTTACCGTCGCCTGCGAACACAGCCAGTTTTTCGCCGATATTCCCGACATAGCTCATGTTTGCGAAATAGCTGACCGACCAGGCCAGAAAGGCAACGAGGGTGACAACCCCAACCCCGGCATAAGCCGCACGCTGCACCCATTGCCGCCGGGTTCGTTGCTTGCGCGCCAGTCCCGTCAGGTCAGCTTCGGGGAAGATCACCTTCCGCAAAAGATCGTGGATAAAATAACTGCGCCCTTGCACCGAACTCGTCATCGCCGAGGACTGGCTAAGCCCGAACGCGCGCGACAATGACCCCATCACCCGATCGATCAGCGCCCCTTCCTGGGTGCCGCTGGTAAAATAAAACCCACGCAAAAAGGCACCATCATCATAGGTCGTCGGCTTGAAGGCCGTTTGCGCAAAGGCGGTAAGGACCGGTTTCAAGGCATCGATTTGCAAAGGGAAACCGAACACACGTGCGCGTAACCGCATATCGCGCTGGTCCTCGATCCGATGCAGCAGTTTATTGCTGAGCCGATCGCGTAAATTATCAATTTCCGCAGAAAAGGCATCAAGCAGCACCTGGCTGGATTGGGTATGTGCATCGTCGACCGGGAGCTGGGTAAAGCCCCAAACCTGCTCGCGTCCCGACCGGTCGAGATCATCGAAATATTCAACAAATCCGGCCAAAAGATCGGTTTTGGTAATCATCAGATAAACGGGGAAGCGCACACCGAAATGCGCATAGAGTTCATCGATCCGGCGACGGATCGCAAGCGCCTGATCTTCCCTTTCGCGCGCACTCAGCGTCAAAAGATCGGATACACTGACGCTGACGATAATCCCATTGAGCGGATGCTCGCGCCGGTGCCGTTTCAAAAGATCAAGAAAGCTTTTCCAGGCGGCGCTGTCTACGGTGCGATCACTGTCCTGGGTGGTGAAACGCCCCGCGGTATCAAGCAGGACCGCCTCATCGGTGAACCACCAGTCGCA
>JBCDDR010000095.1:0-9212 GCA_039180205.1 Pseudomonadota bacterium
CCGGCGGTCAAGGCGCGGGGGTGGAGACTTTGGAATGGGCATGCCGAAACGATAATCAGCCGGACGGGCGACTCGGATAGTTTACGCGTCCGCGCGGACGAGTTTGAAGTTTTCGCGCTTCACCCGTTTGATGATTTTTAGGTCGCGAAACGACTGACCGCCAATCGCATCCAGCAGCGTATCAACGGCAGCGCGATCTACGCCCGACAGGCTGTGATAATGATCATAAACCCTTTGCAGCATCCAAAGCGGAAAGCTCTGCATCATGCAGACTGCGGCGGGGTTATCCTCAAGTCCGTCGAAAACCAGCTTCTGTTTGCCAAGCGCACGCGGCACCTCGCGATCGTCTGATGCCTCACACCAGGCGGCATACCCCGCCACGGTTTCATAAAGCATCGGCATTTGCTCGCGAAACTGGCGCGCCAAAACCGGATAAAGCGTTTCAGGCACTTCATCATTTGGCAGAAACGACCCCTCACCGGGGGTTTCGGGGAAATGCGTACGTTTTGTCCAGGCAACCATTTCCGGCGACACACGCTCCATAACTTCACCCGATGCCGGGTCGCGGTACAAATGGGCATAAAGCGGGCCGACAAGCCCATAATCACCGATGGAAGGCCTGGTCCCCAAAAGATAGGGGTGGTGTTTGAAATGCGCACCAAGATCGCGCAAGAACCCTTCGTACGAGGCTTCAATCGCCGGGATCGTGGCTTCGTTGACGCCAAGCAACGGAACAAACCCCTTAAACGGTTTCAGACGTTCCGCCCCTATGGCCCGCTGCTGTTCCTCTGTTTCATCCGGGGCCGAGGTTTTCCCGAATTCGAGCGTGACCCATTCTTCGTTATAGTTCCAACGATAGTGCATCGCCGCGACCTTGAGCCCCTCATCGCCATAAAGCTCCATCAACAGGGCGACGAATTTCTGGCGCGGGCCTTCGGGATAAACTGAAGGGGTTGGAAACCGGTCTTCGAAGTGATCGATGATCTCGGTGGTATCTTGCCAGGTCTGATCTTCGGGCGTGACGACGATCGGAATCACAGGCCACCCCACGCGTGGCAAAATAACCGACTGATAGATTTTTGCGGAGGACAACTCCTCGACGTGCGGGATTTGCTTCCATTTCAAATAGGGGCGGACTTTCGCACTATAGTAGCTGAGCGGCGCGGCATAAAAAATGTAGTTATCCGTCATTTTTGACCTCCTCGATGGCGAGATCACCCTTACATATCCTTCTTCCGCGTGCACTTGACGATCAGTTGTTCAAGCGCGCACCTCGCTTCTTTTTTTTGGGTTTTTTTGCCTCGCGCTTAACGAGGGGACATTGCTCGATCCATGTCGCAGGGGGCGGTGGATCGGAGACTTCAAGTCTATCAGCCGACAGCTTCGCCGCCGCATCCCAGGTGGGTGCATCGATCTGTTGTTCGATCTCAAGATCAAACCCTTTTTCGAAAACCATTGCCCCATAATTCTGCCGAACGCGATTGTTTTCATAGCGCGTATAAAAGTGGGCCGCATTCAACAGATCATCTGCAGATGGAGATGTTTGGGTCAGATAATATTGCGCCAACCAGGCCTCTGCCCGAAAATTCCCGCGCGCCGCCGCAGACTGCATCCAAAAAAGCGCACGAGCCGCCAGGTCCTCTGAATTTACCTCGGGTATTTTTGGAACATCTCCAGGATCTGGTGTTCCGTCTCTGCGCTTTTCATCAGCTTCGGCGCCCGCCACATCTACTGGGCGCCCCCGTCCAGCAACACCACCCGGTATAGGGCGGCTGCGACCAGGCGGCCCACCTCGGCGTTGAGGGCGTTGGGGGCGCTGCTGAGCGTTCCGCTCTACCGATTGTTTATCAACTGCTTTGGACGTTTCACCCTTGTCGCTTGGTTTGGGCGGGATCAGCACGCCCCCGTTCTCAAGCCGAACGGCGAGTGTATAAAGGCATCGGCCGAGATCATACTGCGGCACATCATCCGAGCCTCGCTCAGCAAAACACTGGAGCAACGGAACCGCCCGTTCGCATCGCCCCACTTCGACCAACCCCAAAACCTGACCATAGGCTGGCAACCGTTTGATTTTTGGAAAAGGCGGGGGAGGACGCTTTGATTGGGCCTCTAACTCAGTTTCCTCAACATCCGCCGTTTGCGCAAATGCTGGTCCCCAAAACAGGAGAAGCGCAAAAGCACACAGGATCGGACCAATTGGGGAGCGCCGGGATTTCATCGATCGACCTAAACCTATGGTTTGGAGCTAAATTAGGGCGAACCCGGTTCGGCCGCTCATGTTTAGCAAAGTCATAAGGGTATCGCGAACTGGCGTCGCTGCTCCTGAAATAGATCGTCGTCTGCCAATAAAAAAACCCCTGGAGGCCAGAGCATCCAGGGGTTCCACTTTTTTTCAGAATGGATCAGTTTGGCTTAGAAGCCCATACCGCCCATGCCGCCCATATCGCCCATGCCACCAGGCATTGCGGGCGCAGTGGCTTTGTCGTCTTCAGGCAACTCGGCAACCAGTGCTTCGGTCGTGATCAGCAGACCAGCAACCGACGCGGCGTCTTGGAGCGCAGCGCGCACAACTTTGGTCGGATCGATGATGCCCTTGGAAACGAGATCGCCGTACTCTTCGCTTTGCGCGTCAAAACCGAAGTTGGCTTCGCCGCTTTCAAGGATTTTGCCGGCAACAACCGCACCATCAAAACCGGCGTTTTCAGCGATCTGACGTGCAGGCGCTTGAAGTGCGCGGCGGACGATGTCGATCCCACGGGTCTGGTCATCATTGGCGCCAGTCAGGCCTTCGAGAACCTTCGTGCCAACCAACAGCGCCACACCACCACCGGCGACGATACCTTCTTCAACAGCCGCACGCGTTGCATGAAGCGCATCGTCAACGCGATCTTTGCGTTCTTTCACTTCAACTTCGGTTGCACCACCAACTTTGATCACGGCAACACCACCGGAAAGTTTTGCCAAACGCTCCTGCAGTTTTTCTTTGTCATAATCCGACGACGTTGACTCAACCTGCGCACGGATCTGGTCGCAGCGCGCTTTGATATCGTCTTCGGTACCCGCACCATCAACGATTGTTGTATCGTCTTTGTTGATGGTCACTTTCTTGGCCGTGCCGAGCATGTCGAGCGTGACATTCTCAAGCTTGATGCCGAGGTCTTCGGAGACAACCTGACCACCGGTGAGGATGGCAATGTCTTCGAGCATCGCTTTGCGACGGTCACCGAAGCCAGGTGCTTTCACCGCAGCGATTTTCAGACCACCACGCAGTTTGTTGACCACCAGTGTTGCCAGTGCTTCGCCTTCGACGTCCTCAGCAATGATGAGGAGCGGACGGCTCGACTGAACAACCGACTCGAGCAGTGGCAGCATTGACTGTAGATTGGAGAGTTTTTTCTCGTGCAGGAGGATGAACGGATTTTCCAGCTCGACCTGCATTTTCTCGGCATTGGTGATGAAGTAAGGTGACAGATACCCGCGGTCGAACTGCATGCCTTCGACGACGTCAAGCTCGTTATCGAGACCTTTGGCTTCCTCAACCGTGATCACGCCTTCTTTGCAGACTTTTTCCATCGCTTCGGAGATCATCTTCCCAACCGAAGCTTCGCCATTCGCAGAAATCGTACCGACCTGTGCGATCTCATCCGAGGAGGCAATCGGCTTGGAATGACCTTCGAGGTTTGCAACAACTTTCTGAACCGCAAGATCAATCCCGCGACGCAGATCCATCGGGTTCATGCCGGCGGCGACCGATTTCATGCCTTCACGCACAATCGATTGCGCAAGAACGGTTGCCGTCGTTGTTCCATCACCAGCGATGTCGTTAGTTTTCGACGCGACTTCACGCACCATTTGCGCGCCCATGTTTTCGAAACGATCTTTAAGTTCGATTTCTTTTGCGACCGAAACACCATCTTTCGTGATGCGCGGTGCGCCGAATGATTTTTCGAGAACGACGTTGCGGCCTTTGGGGCCAAGCGTCACTTTGACGGCGTTGGCGAGAATATCGACACCGCGCATAACGCGATCACGTGCGTCTGAGTGAAATTTAACTTCTTTTGCAGCCATGGAGTAACCCTCTTAAGCTAAATGAATAGGAATTTGGAAATATCGATAGGTTTCGGCACTTCGCTTATGCGGCAGCGGCGACCGTTTCACCTTCGACAATGCCCATAATGTCGCTTTCTTTCATGATCAAAAGCTCTTCACCATTGATCTTGACTTCAGTGCCAGACCATTTGGCGAAAAGAATGCGGTCACCGGCTTTGACATCAAGCGGGCTCACTTCGCCTTTGTCATTTTTCGCACCGGCACCAACGGCGATCACTTCGCCTTCTTGCGGCTTTTCTTTTGCTGAATCAGGGATAATGATTCCGCCCGCGGTTTTTTCTTCGCTATCGAGGCGGCGGACCAAAACGCGGTCGTGCAAAGGACGAAAACCCATTACAGTCTCTCCTAATATGAGTTGTGCCTTCAGCTCTATGAGCTTACTTCGGCATTCCATGTTCCGATTGACATGCTGGCCAAGTTCATACACCCGCCACCATGATTAGCACTCTCACAGGCTGAGTGCTAACAACGCCGCATATGTCTGGATTGTCGCAATCTGTCAAGAGGGCTGACCCAAAAAAACCGGACATTTTCCGTTGGGGGGTCGCGTTGTGAACTGAGCCCGAAACTTGACCCATGGAGGATTGCTTGACGATACCCCCTCACCGCACCCATATACTCAAATCTGACAGGTTTTTTTGGAAAGTTTGAAACTATCCGCCGCCATTAAAGGATTGAGGAATTATCATGATCATCCAAACTGAGCCGACACCGAATCCAGCGACGCTGAAGTTTCTGCCAGGGCGCACGATTCTCCCTTCCGGCACTATGAATTTTGAAAACAATGTCGACGCAGAAAGATCGCCCCTGGCAGCCAAACTATTTGAAGTGTCGGGTGTGGTCGGCGTTTTCTTTGGCTATGATTTTGTGTCGGTAACAAAAGAAGATGGCGACTGGGCGGAAATCAAGCCCCAGGTGCTCGGCGTGATGATGGATGTTTTCGCGAGCGGCGCGCCTTTGTTGCTCGATGATGATGCGCCCGCGTCGACAGCCGGGCAGGATGACGATCCTGCCGATGCCGAAATCATCACTCAGATCCGTGATCTGCTGGATACGAAAGTGCGCCCGGCCGTTGCCCAGGATGGCGGCGATATCGTCTATCACGGGTTCAAACAGGGTACCGTTTATTTGCATATGCAAGGCGCTTGCGCTGGGTGCCCGTCCTCCACCTTCACGCTGAAAAACGGAATTGAAAACTTGCTTCGCCACTATGTGCCCGAAGTCACAGAGGTTGTATCTGTCTGATTCATATGGCAACCCTGCGGTTGTGCAGCGCAGCAGGCCATAGGCGATGACGCTTTACAGGCGACAATAACGGTTTCGACAGGGGGAATCGGGCATGGGCGAACGATTAAATGATGTGGCGCTCGATACAATCTTGCGTACCGCGCGGTCTTACAATCGGTGGAACGATAAACCCGTTTCCGATACCGAGCTTGAGGACCTCTATGATTTGATGAAATGGGGCCCGACAAGCGCCAATTGCTCACCTGCCCGTTTCGTATTCGTTCGGTCTGCGGAGGCAAAGGCCAAGCTCATCAGCTGTGTTATAGGTTCAAACGCCTTTAAGATTGAACAGGCACCTGTCACAGTGATCATCGGCTACGATAATCAGTTTTTTGAAGAGATCCCCCGACTGTTTCCTCACAATCCCGGTGCGCGGGAATGGTTTTCAGGCGACGCCGAGCTTGCGGAAGCGACGGCTTTCCGAAATTCAAGTCTGCAAGGGGCGTACCTGATGATCGCCGCCCGCGCATTGGGGCTCGACTGCGGCCCGATGTCGGGTTTTGACAACGGCAAAGTTGATGATGCCTTCTTCAACGGCACGACCGTCAAATCAAACTTCATCTGTACGTTAGGGCATGGCAGCACCGAGGAACTCTACGACCGCAGTCCGCGTTTGCCTTTCGAAGATGCCTGCACACTTGCCTGATCCCCTGCCGACGAGCGCAAGTCTCGCGCGGATAGACGTCATGGCTTCGCGCATTATTCCCGTATGACGACGCTCATCATCGATTGCTGTCAGGACGGCCTGATCGTTGGCCTTTTTAATCAAGAAGGTGCCATCGTATCATCGATCATCGAGCCCATGAAGCGAGGTCAGGCCGAAGCCCTGATGCCTGCGGTTTCGGAACTTCTCGCATTCGACCCGGAAACAACCCAAATGCCGGAAATTGACCGGATCATTGTCACTCACGGCGTTGGCAGCTTTGTCGGCGCCCGGGTTGGTCTTGCTGGCGCTCAAGGACTGGCAATAGTGACTGGTGCGCCCGTCTACCCTGTCAGCACACTTACGGTTTGGGCTTGGGAGGCTTTGAAGGCGAACGATGACCCTCAAACCGACCTCTCCAATGGGCTTACGGTGATTTTACCTGGAGGACGTGAGGAGGTTTTTTTCCAGACATTTAGATGGACTGCAGTCGACGGTTCTGACCGAGCGGAGACGCCAACATTGCAGTTTGGGTCACAAAACGTAAGGTGGAGGCCAATCGCCACTCATGATGCGCGGGCAGTAAAAGAAACCGAACTCAAAGATCACATTTCGTTGACACAAACATGCGTCTTTACATCGCATATGTTGACATCACGGCTTGGATTTTTGACCCCCGAGGCGTCAAAACCGACGAATTCAATCATTGTTTTTGATTGTTTTCCCTCATTTGAGAGCTATTGGCGGGCTGCTGAGAATGGCGAGCCGAAGGACACCATCACGCCGCTTTACGTTCGCCCCCCCGATGCCAAACCCGCTCGCCCGCTTTTGCAAGTTGATTGTGCGCCGCAGCAAAGCTAAGTCTCACGTGGTATGAGGCAGAACACGCACATCAGAAAAGAGACCGACCTGCAAGAGGCAGTTGAGGTTTCCCCTGTTCCTTTGCAAACGGCAACTGAACATGATGATCGGGTCGCGGATGCCAAGCATCAACGGGTGCACCGCGAGGATCATCAAAGATTACGCCCGTCGCCAGATCAGGACGGGCTCACCATCTGCGCGGGTGGTGCTTCAATGACCGAGACCATTGCCGCGATCCAGACCGAGAGCTTTTCCGCTGAAGGTGGCGAGCGGTGGCGAACCCGGGATATTGAACAAATCCTTCAAATGCCGACGACATCAGTTTTGGTTGCCTCACAAGGATTTGAACCGCTTGGTTTTTCCATGATGCGTTGGGCCGCTGACGAGGCCGAAGTCCTGCTATTGGCGGTGCGGCCGAGGTTTCAGAAGACGGGAGTTGGGACCGCACTCATCCGCGCGAGCGTAGCACATGTCTTGACCCAGTCTGTGAAAAGAATATGCCTTGAAGTCCGGGCGAATAATAAGTCTGCGCACGCGCTCTACACAAAGCATGGGTTTCGCCAAATTGGTCGTCGCCCGAATTATTACCGGCTTGCAAACGGTGAAGCGATCGATGCGACCACGATGGCGAAAACAATCGGATAAAGACATGATCGGCAAATCCCGGCGTTCGTTTTCACTCCATAAACGCCGAGACAACCCGCCACGACTTGCTGAACTCAAAACATGGTTGCTCCAAAGTCTGAGCTGCGCGCTTGCTCTTTTATGTTTCGGTAATGCCTCACACGCGCAAATCGACGTCGAATATGAGCCCGAGACGCCGCACCATATTTCGATTGTCGTGGGGGGAACCTATGTGGTTGAGCCTGACGAGTTGGGCTTTACCGTCGGGGTTGACTATGAATATCGGCTCAACCGATTAATCGGGCTGGGCTTCGTGGTTGAACGCGCCTTTGGCGAGATTGATTCGACCACCGTATTGGGAGTCGCCGACATTCACGTCTGGCGAGGATTCGCCTTTCAGGTCGGACCTGGCTTTGAACGAATCGATGGTGAGACCTTCGCGCTCGGCCGATTGGGCGGCCTCTATGAGTTTGAAGTCGGATCAGGCTTCACGATTGCTCCGCAGGCCCATTATGATATTTCGGGAGGGGAAGACGCGATCGTCTTCGGCATTGCGTTCGGCGTTGCGTTTTAGCAAGCCGTCCATCGAGAGCTTGTCATCAGGCTATGACCTATGGGACAGCAAGGCCTCCCGCCAGCGTCAGCTATCACCGGACCATGCAGTACCTTCCGTCGACAATGCGAAGTCCCTAGGAAACTCGCCCGATCGCTTAGTCATTTGAGTCAGTCCCGGGCCTTTTCATTCAGTCTCCAGGGACTTTTGCAGCAACTACTTCAATCTCTATGAGCCATTCGGGCCGTGCGAGCCCCGCAATCTGAAATGCAGAACGCGATGGCAAATTCGGTTGCGCCTCGGTTCCAAAAAACTGGGTATAGCCGCGCATAAAACCGGCAAAATCAAGTTTCCCGTCAAGTTCGGGATCACCAACGAGGTACGCACGCATCATAACAACGTCGCCCATGGTCAAACCCAGCCGTTGGAGCCGTTTGGCCAATTCGGTAAGCGTACTTACGGTTTGCGCTTCCATATCCCCATAGGCTGCGCGACTGCCCGCGGGCGCTTCAGCGTTAATAACCTGCGGCACTGTTCCGCTCATATAAATCGTGTCGGCATTTGCGGGAATCTGGACCGATTGAGAGATCGGAAAATCGGACCCGGGAATTGGGTTCCGCACAATTGACGTCACCGGGCGATATTGGACCCCAAGATCGCCAGCGAAACCGATGGCTGACCCCATGAGAGTGAGTGCGAACGCGATACACAATAAACGCCAGTTCATAAACGCCTCCGAAATGAATGCCCCTGCGCGCACAGTGACGTCGCTCAGCGGCTTTGACAAGGTACCGGGATTTGACACTTTTCCTGATAGGCGATCGACAAGAGTCCTGGGTCAGGATCCATGAAATAAACCTGAGACTGAATACAGAACACCAATCCTGAAATCGGCCGGAACGACGCCAGAAGTACAAAATGTTTTGTTCTGTCACGAGCTTGCTGAACGCGCGAAACCCCACTCATATCCACGCCCTTTCTCACCCGGGATAACTGGCGTTTCGCGCATCTATCCGTTGCCAGGTTCATCAAACTCTCACATCACCGACACCGACCAGCGCAAGTTATTTTCAAATATATATTCCACTTATTCGAATTTATTCAAAAAAATAACCGCAACCCTTTCGCTTAAAA
>JBCDDR010000096.1:0-9192 GCA_039180205.1 Pseudomonadota bacterium
GTGGCGGGTTCAGAGGCGGTTTCCGCGGTGGATTTCGCGGACGTGGTTTCCGCGGCGGGTTTCGTGGACGTGGCTTCCGCGGCGGCTTCCACAAAGGCATCGGCCACGGTGGGTTCCATAAGGGAATTGGTCACGGCGGCTTCCATAAAGGCTTCGCGTTCGACCACTCAGGTTTCCACAAGGATTTCGGTCACCGTGGTTTTGTCGGAAAAGGGTTTCACGGTAAGAAATTCGGTAAAGGGTTTCACAGCAAAGGCTTCAAATACTAGGCCCAGCGCTTAATCCCAGAACACTTAATCATACCACCCCGGCGGGTCATTCGCCGGGCAACTCTCCCCTTCTCTACTCTCTCTCCCTGAAACTTGAAACGCGCCCCGTGCAGCCTGCCGGGGCGTTTTTTTTAGGTCAAAGTTCCCGAAGCGAAGCTCACGACACGGCTTTTGGTTTTGGGTAGAGGATCATTTGCGAACAACGGAAAAGCGCCATTTTCCGCCCCGTTTTTAGCGACGAGACTTCGCAATCCCAGACTTGCGTGGTCGAACCCCGGTGTTCGGCGCGTCCAACACAACGCATACCGCCTTCTTTCGCCGTTGAGAGAAAATTACTCTTCAGCTCAATTGTCGTAAATCCGCTCGCCCCTTGGGGCAATGAATAGACAGTGCCATAGCCAGCGACCGTATCGGCAAGGGTGACAACCACACCAGCGTGCAGATACCCGTTCGGCGCATACATAAAGCGCTCGATTTCAATCTCGGCGACCACCTCTTCCACCGTTATGCGGGTGAAATGGATCTTACAGAAACCAGGGAAATGATCCTGGCTGCGGGCATTGAACGCCGCCAGCGTTTCTTCTTCAGAGAGCCCAGCGAACATGCTCATGCCCGAAGTGCACGTTCGACATGATGAAGCCGATCCTGACCAAAGAACATATCCTCATCGACGAAAAAGGTCGGATTGCCAAACACACCGCGCGCCACTGCGCTCTCGGTGTTCGCCTTCAAAAGGTCCTTTGCGTCCTGACGTGTTGCGAACGGTAAAAGCGCCTCGGCATCAAGGCCCGCATCCGTGATGACCGAAGCCAGCACCGCCTCATCCGACATATCCTTTCCATCGACCCAAATCGCATCATACACCGCCGTCATGAAGGGCATGGCGCGCTCGTCTTTATCGATCAGAAGGGCGCAGGCAATGCGCAGCGGTGCCATCGTATTGAAGGGAAAGTGCGGGTTCATCTTGAAGACCACACCATATTCGGTGGCATAGCGCTGAAAATCAACCAGCATCCAGCGCCCCTTTGCAGGGACGGTGATCGGAGAGCTGCTCCCCGCCGCTTTCATGACAGCACCAAGAAACACCGGCGTCCAGATGATGGCGGCGCCGGTCCGCTCCGCCACAGCTGGGATTTGGGTGAACGCGAGATAGCTCGCAGGTGATACAAAATCGAAAATCATCTCGACGGTTTTCATTTCACAAACTCCTATTCGGCAACCGATGATCGATCGCGAGACGCATAGTTTATTTCGGTGACTTTATGCCCTGCCGCCGAGATCAACTCGATCAGATTTCCATCACCCACAAAATGGGCCGCTCCGGCCGCGATTAAAACCGTTTGTTCTTTGTCTCCAAGCGGCAGAATTTTAGCCATCCAGGTGCGGTTCCGATCTTCGATCAGGACTTTGCTCACCTCGGGGGAAACCAAACGGGGGTCGCGCAGCAGAGTATTCAGGGCATCAAGATCACCGATCTGCCAATTTGCATAGAGCGCCGCCACATAGGTATCGGCAATCGCGATTTGCTCTATCGACTGAAGGAGCATGGCTTTTTCCTCGGTCGCGGGAAAAGCGGCCATGATTTCTAGCGGAGCCAGCGACGCTTCCAGCGCAAGTACCGGCTTATCGGCATCGCGAAACTGCTCATCCAGAAGGCTATCCGCCCCAAGCTCCGGGTCAAACCCCTGTGAGAAAAAACTGTAGAGTGCCAAGCTTATCGACAAAAACCAGGGTCGCATGGTGAGCGCCACGGTTTCCGGCAATCCGATGTTATTCGTTTGCTGAAGAATTTGTGCGATCTCTTCGGATGAGAAATGGTCTTTGAGCGACTCACCCGATGGGTAAGCTCCATTTTCCGCAAGAAATGAGGCGACTTCGATTTCGACCTGTTTGTCGTTGACGTCGCTTTCCAGGAAAAGAACATCGGCCCGCTGCACAGCTTCCGGAAGGTCCGCCGGACGCCACATGTCGGCTTTTTTCTGCATATGGATCGTTCCAAACAGATAGACCGTTGCCTTGCCGATCTCCGCTTTCCATAGCGCAGGTGCGCCCGGCGCTTCAACGGCATGCGAAGGGGCGAGCGAACCTAACCAAAAGATGAATATAAAGAGCGCTGATCGACATGTTTTCAGCATAAAAAAGAGCCTTTTTGTTGGGTTTGAAACCCCTCTCGACCAAGGCGCTGATCGGACTTGCAAGGGATGACAAGTGTGGGTATAAGGCGCGCTTCTCGCGAAAGGGTGCGGCTCAATTCCAGGGCGCATCTCCACGATGTGATTTTAAGGGTCATTCTCACGCGAGACAAGAGGGGCGGGCCGGCGACACCATAGGGCATGCCGTGACCCGCTCGCAACTGTCAGGCACATTCGATGTCAATCGCAATTTGAATGGCGATTTTCGAAAGTGCATAGAGTGAAAGGACAAAAAATGCCCAAGATGAAGACCAAGAGCGGCGCTAAAAAACGCTTTCGTTTTACCGCCTCTGGAAAAATCCGTCATGCTGGCACCGGCAAACGCCACGGCATGATCAAACGGACCAATAAACAGATCCGAAACCAGCGCGGCACCGACATCATGAGCGATCAGGATGAGCGGATCGTCAAAAAATATATGCCGTACCGCTAGGTCAACGCGCATTTCAAAGGGTTAAGAAAAGGATCTGAACTATGGCACGTGTCAAACGCGGTGTGACCTCTCACGCCCGCCACAAAAAAACACTCGAGGCAGCGAAAGGCTATCGCGGCCGTCGTAAAAATACCATCCGCGTTGCAAAGCAGGCGGTCGAAAAAGCTGGGCAATACGCCTATCGCGATCGCCGCGTACGCAAACGGAATTTTCGTGCGCTCTGGATTCAGCGCATCAATGCTGCCGCTCGTGCCGAAGGGCTGACCTATGGCCGATTTATGCACGGCCTCAAGCTCGCCGAGATTGAGGTGGATCGCAAGGTGCTTGCCGATCTTGCGGTGCGCGAGCCCGAGGCTTTCAAAGCACTCACGGAAACTGCGGCCAATGCCTTGAACGCCGCCGCCTAACCAGCAATCGCGTTCATTGGCTATCCCAAGTGAAAAGGGGGTCGCATTGCGGCCCCTTTTTGCTATGGCAATCCTTGATATTTTTCCGAAACACCGACTGGTACCGAGTTCAAGAAAAGGTTTGAGACGTCATGACTGTGTCCAACGACGTGGCAGAATTAGAGGCAACTTGGTTGCCGCAGATTGAAACCGCGCCAGACCTCGCGGCACTCGACGGCATACGCGTTGCTGCCCTTGGCAAAAAAGGTGATGTGTCCGGTCGGATGAAGCTGCTCGGCAAAATGACCCCCGAAGAACGCCAAATCGCGGGGCCCGCGCTCAACGGCCTGAAGACGCGATTGACCGAAGCAGTTGCGGAACGCAAAGCCGCATTGGAAGCGGAGGCGCTTGCCGCCAAGCTCGCCGCCGAACGCGAGGACATGACGCTCGACCCCATGATGCCGCCGCCAGGGACGATCCACCCGGTCAGTCAGGTCATGGATGAGATCGCGGAGATTTTCGCCTCAATGGGCTTCATGATTGCCGAAGGCCCCGAAATCGAAGACGATTTTCACAATTTTACAGCGCTCAACATTCCGCTCGAGCATCCGGCGCGGCAAATGCACGATACCTTTTATATTGCCGGCGATGAGGGCCAGGAACCACTCGTCTTACGAACACACACATCGCCGGTGCAAGTGCGGACGATGCTGGGGCAAAAGCCTCCTGTGCGGGTGATTGCGCCGGGCCGTACGTTTCGCTGCGATAGCGACGCCACGCACACACCCATGTTTCATCAGTTCGAAGGGCTCGTGATCGACAGCTCAACACACATGGGGCACCTCAAAGGCTGCTTGGATCAGTTTGTGCGGACATTTTTTGAGGTCGATGAGGTGCGTATGCGCTTCCGCCCAAGCTATTTCCCGTTCACCGAACCATCGGCTGAACTCGATATCGGGTGCAGCTTTTCAGGTGGACAGGTTCAGGTCGGCGAAGGCGATGACTGGCTCGAAATTCTCGGCTGCGGCATGGTCCATCCCAATGTATTGCGCGCCGTCGGCTATGATCCCGACGAGGTGCAGGGCTTCGCCTTCGGTTGCGGGATCGACCGGCTTGCCATGTTGAAATATGGCATGACCGATCTCCGCGCCTTTTTCGATGCCGATCTTCGGTGGTTGAAACATTATGGGTTCCGCGCGCTCGACGTGCCAACCATTGCTGGGGGGCTGGGGACATGAAATTCACGCTGGGCTGGCTCAAAGAGCATCTGGAAACCGACGCTGATCTGGGCACGATCTCGAAAACGCTCACTGCATTGGGGCTTGAAGTTGAAGAGATTATCGACCCTGCCGAACGGTTGGGCGCATTTACGGTTGCGCATGTCGTGGAGGCGGCACCTCACCCCAACGCCGACAAGCTGAAGCTTTGCAAGGTAGACATCGGCGATGGCAAAATTGTCGATATCGTTTGTGGCGCCCCCAATGCGCGCACAGGCATGAAAGCGGTATTTGCCGCCCCCGGCACCTATGTGCCCGGGATCGATATGACGCTCAAAGTGACGGCTATTCGCGGCGTGACGTCAAACGGTATGCTCTGCTCTGAGCGCGAGATGGAGCTTTCCGACGAACATGATGGTATCATCGACCTCCCGCAAGAGGCGGAAGTCGGTGACCGCTTTATCGATGTGATGGGCTTGAACGATCCGATGATCGATATTGCCATCACGCCCAATCGCCAGGACTGTCTGGGTGTTTATGGGATCGCGCGCGACCTCGCCGCTGCGGGTCTTGGCACGCTGAAACCGTTGGAAGTCCATGCCATTTCCGAAACGGGCGAACCCGGCCTTGAGATCGGTCTTGAATTCGATACACCCGAAACCGCAACCGCCTGCCCGATGTTTGCTGGCCGCCTTGTGCGCGGGGTCAAAAACGGGCCCTCGCCCGCATGGCTGCAACAGCGGCTGCGTGCGATCGGATTACGTCCGATTTCAACGCTCGTCGATATCACCAACTATGTCAGCTTTGCCCATGGCCGCCCGCTTCACGTTTATGATGCCGCGAACGTCTCTGGAAAGCTGCATGCCCGGCTTGCAAAAGCGGGAGAGAGCTTCGTCGCGCTTGATGAAGCAACCTATGAGTTATCGCCAGAAGACTGCGTGATTGCCGACGATACAGGTGCCATCGGGCTTGGCGGTGTGATGGGTGGTCTCTCGACAGGGGTTAGCGAGACGACGACCGATGTCATCATCGAGTCGGCCTTTTTTGACCCGATCCGGATCGCCATGACGGGCCGTCGTCATGCCATCGACAGCGATGCGCGCTATCGTTTTGAACGGGGCGTCGATCCCCTGTTTGTGGAACCGGGCCTCGACTTGGCAACCCACTTGGTGGTTGATCTGTGCGGCGGCCAACCGGCGCCCAAAGTCATTGCAGGCGGCGCCCCTTTCACGCCGCGCCATATCGATTTCGATACCCGCCGGGTCGGCGCCTTAACCGGGGTCGAGGTTTCACGCGACCGCTGTGCCGAACATCTGTCCGCGCTTGGGTTTCCGGCAAGCGAAGCGGGCGAATTTACCCTTCGCGTGGGCATTCCGAGCTGGCGGCGCGATGTCGAGGGCATCGCAGACCTTGTTGAAGAGGTTGTGCGGCTTGTGGGCTATGACAAACTACCGCTGACGCCATTACTCCGATATGAGGGTGAGGGCCTACCTGGCTTGACCCAGGGGCAGAAACGCGCGCGCAAAGTTCGCCGCAGCATGGCGGAACGCGGCCTGAATGAGGCAATCACCTGGTCGTTTGTCGCGCCCGCCGATGCGAACCGTGTTCAGCCGACAGACGAACAGGTCGCACTCGCCAACCCGATTTCGAGCGATCTCGCGATCATGCGCCCGACGATCCTGCTGCAAATGTTGCGCGCCGCCAAGCGCAACCTCGATCGGGGGGCGGAGGCCGTTCAGCTTTTTGAAATGGGGACAGTTTTCAGAGGCGGAAGCGAAAAACCCGAGGAACAGCAGCAGCTCGCCATTTTGCGTGTGGGCGCCACGGGACCGCGCCACTGGCGGACCCGCCAGACCATGGTGGATGGTTATGACGCGAAGGCTGATGCCTTGGCCGCCCTTACGGCAGCCGGGCTTCCCACCGACCGTTTGTTAGTTTTCCCGCTTGAGGAAACCCCGGCACATGCGCGGTATCACCCCGGCCGCGCTGGACGTTTGATGCTCGGGCCAAAGACCGAACTGGCGCGGTTTGGCGAAATTCACCCGTCACTTGCCGCGGACATGGGTATCAAAGCACCCGCAGCCATGGCCGAGGTTTGGCTCGACGCCCTGCCATCGCCGCGTGCCCGAAAAGGGTTCACGAAGCCCGCTTTTGTTCCGAACGAGCTTCCGCAAGTGGAACGTGATTTCGCCTTCGTGGTTGCAAAGGATGTTGCCGCTGCTGATATTGTTCGCGCAGTAAAAGGCGCGGACAAGGCGCATATTTCGGCGATCGATGTGTTTGATCTCTATGCGGGCACAGGGCTTGGTGAAGACGAAAAGTCCGTCGCCTTGTCTGTAAAATTGATGCCTGGCAAGCAAACTTTCACCGATCCTGAGATTGAGGCGATAGCTGCAAAAATTGTGGACAAGGTCGCGAAGGCAACCGGCGCGCGGCTGCGTTGAGAAAAACCAGTCTGATCAGAGTTGATCATCGCACGCTACATGTTTCGCCATGCTCACCACGAACAAAAGCCGAGTGCAGATTTAGCTTGAGCAGTTGCCGACGATACGATTGTAGGCGGCGGTAAACCCGCGCAACGAATATTCGTCCCAGGTTGTGGTGCCGCGCGCGGATACCCCGCGAACCGTCAATTTGATGCCCTTTTTCATCGCGGCGATAATTTTGGGATCGTCGCCGTCATAGGCCCAGGCGGTTTCGCCATCGGTGAAAAGCTCGAACTTGCGATCATCCACAACGGCATCCACCTGTGAGGATGTGGCATAGGGATATCCGCCGGTGAGCCGCACCTGATCAACACGGTCTCCGTCAATTGGCCAGCGCGCAATCATGATGAAACTCTCATCGCGTTTCACATCCGATTTTGATTCGCGCGACGCTTTTGGGAGACTTGTCATGTAACAGATTTTGCTGCCGTCATCGTTTCGATCGATGAAGGTGCTCCAGTCGCGAAAATCACCGCTGTGGTCGGTTTCTGTCGCGGCATGTGCGGCGCACGGGAATACCGCAACCAACATCAGCGCAACCGCACGCGTACGCAAGCTGCCCGAAAAGCAAAATTTTCCGCCCATCTTCATCTCCCAGGACGCCGTCCCACATCGCACTGGCAAAACCTCCTGCTTCTTTTTTTCGCTTTGGTCACATTGCAGCGACCTATCAGCAACTTGACCGATTGCCGCGCCTTGGTCCGCACGTCATGTCTTTTTTGTGAAACCTCAGGACTGCCTCGACGACTTACGATGGCATAACTCACTGCAAATGACAGTTAAAATGAAAAACATGACTGCATAAAGGCTATAAAGTGACTACGATCAGGACTCATCAATTCTATCGCCGTGACCTGGTTCATGGGAGTCATAGGTTCTGATCGCGAGAGCCGGACATGGCCCTCACATAATGTTGCCTTGCAGCAAAGTGAGCTTCCCCCCATACGGCACCCATGATAATTACCTGATCAAAAGAAAGACGGCGTCAGAAAGGGTCTACGATGAACAAACTCCGCGGGTCTGCAACCGAAGCACTTGAAGGCGTGTTGTTTGACGGCATGACGATTATGGCGGGCGGGTTTGGCCTGTGCGGGATCCCCGAAAATCTGATCGCGGCGATTGAAGCAAGCGGTGTCAAAGACCTCACGGTGATCTCTAACAATGCAGGGGTCGATGATTTTGGCCTCGGCGTTCTCCTGAAGACGCGCCAGGTCAAAAAGATGGTGAGTTCGTATGTCGGCGAGAATAAAACCTTTGAACGCCAATATCTCGACGGTGATCTTGAGCTTGAGTTCAATCCGCAGGGAACGCTTGCAGAGCGTATCCGCGCAGGGGGCGCAGGTATCCCCGGCTTTTACACCAAAACCGGTGTCGGCACCCTGATCGCCGAAGGCAAAGAGCATAAGGACTTCGGTGGCGAGACCTATATTCTGGAAACCGGCCTGGTCGCTGATCTATCCATCGTCAAGGCATACAAGGGCGACGCCCACGGGAACCTCATCTATCGCAAAACCGCGCGTAACTTTAACCCAATGATGGCAAGCGCCGGTCGCATGACCGTTGCCGAGGTTGAGGAAATCGTTGAGGTCGGCGCGCTCGACCCCGATTTTATCCACACCCCCAGTATCTTCGTTCAACGCATCATCAAAGGTGCCCATGAAAAACGGATTGAACAGCGGACCACGCGCACAAGGGAAGCCGCTGAATAAGTTTGTAAATGTCTGATTGAAATACCCCCCAAGGAGAGAAAAATGCCCTGGACCCGTGACGACATGGCGCGCCGCGCCGCGAAAGAGCTTGAAGATGGATTTTATGTAAACCTGGGGATCGGCATCCCCACGCTCGTCGCGAACCATATTGCCGAAGATATCGATGTCACGCTTCAATCGGAAAACGGCATGCTCGGCATGGGGCCTTTTCCCTATGAGGATGAGGTTGATCCCGACCTCATCAATGCTGGCAAACAGACGATTACCGAACTCGATCGCACGAGCTATTTTTCATCCGCCGACAGCTTCGGTATGATCCGTGGCGGGCATATTGACCTTTCCATCCTGGGCGCGATGGAAGTTGCCGAAAATGGTGACCTCGCCAACTGGATGATCCCTGGAAAAATGGTGAAGGGCATGGGCGGCGCGATGGATCTCGTCGCGGGGGTGAAAAAAGTTGTGGTGGTGATGGATCACAATTCGAAAGCGGGGGATGCCAA
>JBCDDR010000097.1:0-9152 GCA_039180205.1 Pseudomonadota bacterium
CATTTTTTCAGAACTCTCTCGGCAACCTTCGGCAGTATGCAAGCAGCGCCCATAACTCCTCCCCCATAAAGTGGAGCCGACGCCCGGACCCGGAATGCGGTCTTCGGACAGCTCCCCCTATCCCAATGCGCAATATGAAGCATATCCGTGCCAGATGAGTGACAAATTTATGCCGAAACCACGGCAAAATCGATCGAATAGAACCGGTATGCGCCATCGCTCGAGCTTGTTTTCGGGCAAAATCTTCCGCGCCATGACCGAAAACAATTCGTCAACAGGGCTTAGGATGGATTATTTTCGTCCGCGAGTTTATCCAAAACAGCGTTAACGAATTTTCGTTCGCCATCGTCGAAGAAAGCCGCAGCGATATCGAGGTATTCATCGATGATCACGGCTCGAGGTGTCTCAGTGCCGGAGATTTCATACGCACCAGCGCGTAAAATCGCCAAAAGCGTGGGGTCTATTCGATCGATCCGCCACCCTTTTGCCAACGCCTTTGCAATCCTCTGGTCAAGAGTGCGGCTCTCCTTGGCCGCCCCCTCGACGACGCTCCGAAACAACGCCTGATCTGCATTGACGATCGACCGATCATCAATTGCCTCGCCGAGACGGTGAGTACAGAACTCATCAATGACGCGATCGACAGGGGTCGGCGATTTCGACAATTGAAATAGCGCCTGGACGGCGGCAAGCCGCGCGGCACTGCGCGGATCGGCGGACTTTTCCGAAAGATCAGCGGTTTGGGTTATATCCTGGGTCACTATTTCGGAGCCCCACACTGCACTTTCAAATCAGCCATCCGCATCGCGGCTTCGGCAGCATCCCGGCCTTTATTTCCCCGATCGACTTCTGCGCGAGCCCTTGCCTGCTCGGCGTTTTCAACGGTTAAAATACCATACCCGATCGCCAGCCCATCGCGCACAGCAAGATCCTGCAACCCACGAGCACTTTCACCGCAGACATAATCATAATGAGTGGTTTCACCGCGGATCACGCATCCGAGCGCCACAAACCCATCATAGCGCCCGGATTTCGAAGCAAATGCGATAGCCGACGGGATTTCAAAGGCACCGGGAACATCAATTCGATCAACGTCATGTCCCGCATCGCGGATTGCCGTCTCAGCACCACTGACTAGCGCATCGGCAATATCTTCATAAAACCGGGCCTCAACAATGAGATATCTCCCCATTAAACTGCCTTTCGTTCGGTATCGATGCGATCAGCCGCTTTCGCCGTTTCGCCAAACGCCCGCTGCTCGACGATGTTGAGCCCGTATCCATCGATACCGACGATCGATTTCGTTGCATTTGTTAGCAAAATGAGATCGCGAACACCGAGATCAAGCAGGATTTGGGCACCGATGCCATAGTCGCGCAGTGGATTGGGTCCGGTTTCGATCTCTTCCCGATCCAAGCCCATCAGCTGGCTCAACCGATGAGCACGGGTATCACGGATAATGACGAGGAGGCCCTGCCCCTCAGCCGCAATTGTCTCCATCGCCGCAGAAAGCTGATTGGACTTCCCGCCTTTTTGCGCGAGCATATCATCGAGAATATTGATGGCGTGTACCCGCACCAGCGTTGGTCGATCCGCGTGGACCTGGCCTTTTTGAAGGACGAGATGTTCAGCATATTCGGCGGTATTTGCATAAACATGCGCAGTCCATTCGCCACCGATTTCGCTTTCGAAAGGTTGCCTTGTGAGCGATTTTACCAAACTATCGTGACGCAATCTGTAGGCGATCAGGTCCTTAATCGATGCCACTTTCAATTCATGGCGCTTGGCAAACTCAATAAGATCGGGAAGCCGCGCCATGGTGCCATCATCATTCATGATTTCACAAATGACACCCGACGGGTTGAGTCCGGCAAGCCGCGCCACATCCACCGCGGCCTCGGTATGTCCTGCTCGCACCAGCACGCCGCCATCACGCGCGATCAGAGGGAATACATGACCGGGTGTCACGATATCCGTCTGCCCCTTGGTATGATCGATTGCCGTGGCAATCGTTCGCGCACGGTCGGCGGCCGAAATGCCGGTCGTTACACCCTCGCGGGCTTCGATCGAAACGGTGAACGCCGTTTGATGGCGAGTGGCATTATGTTTCGTCATGAGCGACAGGCCGAGCGTTTCCACACGCTGTTTGGTGAGCGTCAAACAAATGAGCCCGCGCCCGTAAGTCGCCATGAAATTAACGACCTCAGGCGTGGCCATCTGCGCCGGGATAACAAGGTCGCCTTCATTTTCACGGTCTTCGTCATCGACGAGGATGAACATACGTCCATTCCGCGCCTCCTCCAGAACTTCCTCAATGGTGGCAAGCTCGCCCGTGCTCATTGTCATGTGCCTTTCATTTCAAGTCGCGCGACATAGCGCGCCAACACGTCGATTTCGAGGTTGACGGTGTCGCCGGCGACCTTTGTGGCAAATGTTGTGTGCGTCCAGCTATGGGGAATGAGGTTGATATCAAAAACACAGTCTCCATCGGCAAGGTCTTCGACGGCGTTTACCGTTAAGGAGACGCCGTCAATCGCGATCGATCCCTTTGCGGCCAGATACCGCGCGAGAGCTTTGGGCGCTTTGAAACGACATTGGTGAGACCCACCGATTTCCTTGATATCTTCGATCGTACCGACACCGTCCACATGGCCCGTCACGATATGTCCACCCAACTCATCGCCGACGCGAAGCGAACGTTCAAGATTGAGCTTGGTGCCAGCCGCCCAATCAGCGCCGGTGGTCACCTCGCGCGTAGCATCAGACATATCGACCGCAAACCAGTCATCGCCGAGCTCAACAACGGTCAAACAAATCCCCGAACAGGCGATGGAAGCGCCAAGAGCAATTGTTTCCGGCGCGTAGGCAGTCGTGATTTTGAGACGCCAGTCGTCATGACGAGCGATATCCACAACCGTCCCGATATCGGTGATAATCCCTGTAAACATCGGCTTCCTTTGGCCTATTGGTTTGACACCGAATTCGAATTTTCACGAACGCCACGGTTCGTATCGCGATCAGCGACGGTTGTATATGGCCAGTTCGTCATCGCCAAGCGAAAGCGTGTTCGTGTGACGAAAACGGTCAACTGCATCCTCAATTGTCTGAACGTCAAGCATGCCGATTGCTGCATGTCCGTCGGCGCCGATAAGCTTCGGTGCTCGATACCAAAGCAATTGATCAACCGACCCGGCCTTCAAGGCGGATGAAACGGTTTGACCCCCACCCTCGATTAAGAGCCGGGTGACGCCGCGCTCGGCCAAGGCCTTCAAAAAGGCCGGAAATTGAAGCGAACCGTCGCGGAAAATTCCGTCGCTGTGGATATAGTCAAGGTTGGGGTGATCAGCGACTGCCTGTGAAGGCCGGGGCGTGGCGACCCATATGGGCGCACCACCGGGATCGGAAAATAGCTTCGCCTTTTCCGGCAAATCGCCACTTGAACTCACTATGACCCGGATGGGGGAACGCGCCTCAAGTCCGGAAAGTCGACAGTTGAGAATCGGATTATCTGCCCGGAGGGTCCCCGCACCGATTAAGATTGCATCATGCTTTGCCCGCATCAAATGACCATGGGCCCGAGCGGGCTCGCCCGTAATCCATTTCGATGCACCGGTTACCGTTGCTATTCGCGCATCGAGTGATGTCGCGACCTTCGCCGTGACAAACGGTCTTTTCAAAGTGCGGTTCAAAATAAAGCCAAGATTGGCCGCGTGGGCGGCCTCAGCACAAAGCCCGATATCGACCGAAATCCCGGCGTGGCGCAACATGGCATGCCCGCGTCCTGCGACCCTCTCATCAGGATCTTCAACCGCGGAAACGACCCGACGGATACCTGAGTTGATCAAGGCAGCCGCACAGGGCGGTGTTTTTCCAAAATGGGCGCAGGGTTCGAGCGTGACGTATGCGGTGGCCCCCTGAGCGTATTGCCCAGCTGCTTCGAGGGCGCGGGCCTCTGCATGCGGGCGGCCATTGGGCGCCGTCCACCCACGGCCAACGACCTTGCCATCTTTCACGATGACACAACCCACCGCAGGATTGGGGGCGACTTGCCCGATCCCCCGGCGTGCCAATCGCAGCGCCACCCGCATAAAATGCTTATCGACCTCTGACTGGCCTTTTGAGATCATTCTCCGGGCGTATCGCCAAGCGAGCCAATGAAGGCCTCGAAGTCCTTTACCTCGCGGAAATTTTTATAGACCGAGGCAAACCGGACATAAGCCACCTGATCAAGGCTTTGCAGCCCTTCCATCGCGAGTTGTCCGATCACATCAGCGGGGATGTCGCTTTCGCCCATCGACTCTAGGCGACGGACAAGTCCGCTCACCATCCGATCAATTCGCTCGGGCTCCACCGGACGTTTTCTGAGCGAAACCCGGATCGAACGTTCCAGTTTGTCGCGATCGAAAGGCACGCGACGACCCGAACGCTTTACAACGGTAAGTTCACGGAGCTGAACGCGCTCGAAGGTTGTAAAGCGTGCGCCACAGGCGGGGCATTGGCGCCGTCGGCGTATCGCGGAATTATCCTCAGTCGGGCGCGAATCCTTAACCTGCGTATCCTCGTTCCCACAAAATGGACAGCGCATCGAACTCGTCCCCTTCGGCTACTCGCAACAGCGGCCTTGCCCGCAATCATTGGTTTCAGTCTGTTAAATCGGCACGGGATGACCGGTGCGGCTTCCCGAAAACCAATCCTCTAAATGTCGCGATCCGGATAGATCGGGAACGCATCACAAAGCGTCTGCACCTTTGTACGTACTTCGGCTTCAACGGCGTCGTTCCTATCGGAACCACTCGCCGCAAGCCCATCCAAAACATCTGCGATCAAGGTGCCAATTGTCCGGAACTCCTGCGGACCAAAGCCCCGTGTCGTCCCTGCCGGGGACCCAAGACGGATACCCGATGTAATGGCAGGCTTCTCGGGGTCGAACGGAACACCATTTTTGTTGCACGTCATGTGCGCGCGTTCGAGTGCCTCATCGGCGACCTTTCCGGTTAAGCCCTTGGGGCGGAGATCGACGAGGACCACGTGCGTGTCGGTTCCCCCGGCAACGATATCACACCCTCGGGTCTTGAGAGTGTCAGCAAGCACGCGCGCATTTTCGATCACCTGATGCGAATATGTCTTGAACCCGGGTTGCAGCGCTTCGCCAAAGGCAACGGCCTTTGCCGCAATCACATGCATCAACGGCCCACCTTGCAGGCCCGGAAAAACCGCTGAGTTAAACTTTTTCCCAAGCGCCGGATCATTGCTGAGGATCATGCCGCCGCGCGGCCCGCGAAGCGTTTTGTGTGTGGTTGTCGTGACCACGTGGGCATGTGGTAACGGGCTCGGATGCGCGCCCCCGGCAACCAGCCCCGCGAAATGAGCCATATCAACGAGCAGATAAGCCCCGACACTGTCAGCGATTTCACGAAAACGCGCGAAATCGATCTGGCGGGGATAGGCCGATCCGCCAGCAATCATAAGCGTCGGCCTGTGCTCCGTGGCGAGGCGTTCGACCTCATCAAAATCGATCCGCGCGTCATCGCGGCGAACACCATATTGAATGGCGTTGAACCATTTGCCCGATTGTGCGGGCGGTGCGCCGTGGGTTAGATGTCCCCCGGCATCAAGCGACATACCCAGAATCGTATCACCCGGCTTCGTCAGCGCAAGCATCACCGCGCCATTCGCCTGCGCCCCCGAGTGCGGCTGTACATTCACATATGTGCAGTCAAAGAGCGCTTTCGCCCGATCAATCGCCAACTGCTCGACAACATCGACATGTTCACAACCCTGATAATACCTTCGCCCGGGGTACCCCTCGGCGTATTTGTTGGTGAGGAGTGAGCCCTGCGCCTCGAGCACGGCCTGGCTCACGATATTCTCAGATGCGATGAGCTCAATTTGCGACTGTTGGCGCCCGCGCTCAGATCGCAAGGCGGCAATGAGAGCCGGGTCGCTATCGGCAAGTGATGAAGAAAAAAAGGATGATGTTTCTGGCGAAACCTGTTCGGGTAATGAAGACATGGTCTGGTCTCTCGCTCCTCAAATTCCTATAATCGGGCCATCATAAGCCCCTAAAATTCGTACAAATCCTTGATCGGCAAAATCAAACCAAACTGGATGAATGTTTAGTGTTTCCTGTCGGGATGGCTAAGTTTTTGAACACGCCGCGCGTGGCGCCCACCTTCAAACTTGGTCGATAAAAATGTGTGGACACATTCAAGTGCCACGTCAACACCAGTCAAACGCTCCCCGAGGGCCAGAACATTTGCGTCATTATGCTGCCTCGCAAGTCGCGCCATCTGAGACGATGTGCAAAGCGCCGCGCGCGCAGCTGGAAATCGGTTGACCGCGATAGAGATGCCAATGCCGGAACCGCAAATTGCAATGCCATAATCAGCTGTTTTTTCTTCAATCGCCCGCCCAAGCAAAAAACCGAACTCAGGATAATCAACGGAATCAGTACCATCGGGCCCGAGATCCAGAACGTTTTGACCAGCGCCCCGGACCGCATCAGCAACCATCTGTTTGAGCGCGTAACCCGCATGATCGGAGGCGAGCGCTACCGTAAGATCCGACATACGAAACCCCCCTTTCTTCAAGGCTTTTAGCGAAACAGCGATCACAGGTTCATACCATATGTAGCGGTCATGCGCCAAGACGCGCCGCACATCAAGTAAAGTATGAAAATTTTTCGCAGAACGCGAAAAAAGGTGATTAGACCAAAAGCCCTGAACCGGTTTGACCGGTGTCCCCCAGGTTTTCATAGGGGGCATTTTCAAGATGACGCTTTTCCTGCGCCGGCAGGCCGAGGCGGCGTTGAAGTTTCTTGATGGCAAGGCGGGCAAGGTCATGACGAGAGGATTGCGGCGGGCCGACGACAGACACTTCGAGACCGGTTAAAGGATCAACTGCGCTAGCCTTTGTTGAGGACCCAATCGTTACAAATTCAAGAATATACCCTTCGGCGTCAGAGGTGGGTTTCCTATCCCGGGTCATCTGTTCGCCTCTGCCTGATCGAAAACATGAGATCGGGACAAGCCAAATCGGCGCCATAAACTGTCAAGTGCGCCGATCAGTTCATCCATCATGGCATCGCTATGCATCGGACCTGGCGTAAGACGCAGCCTTTCGGTGCCGCGTGGCACCGTTGGATAGTTGATCGGTTGCACGTAGATCGCAAAATCTTCCATCAACTGATCACTGATCGCTTTGCAAATGACGGGGTTTCCAACCATCAACGGCACGATGTGACTTGGTGACGGCATGACCGGCAATCCGGCTGCGGCCAAACTGGCTTTCAAATTCGAAGCTGCCTGCTGCTGGGCATCGCGCTCTTCGTTTGAACCGCGAAGATGGCGAACACTTGCAAGTGCGCCCGCAACAAGCACCGGCGACAGCGAGGTGGTAAAGATAAATCCCGGAGCGAAAGACCGAACAACATCGACGATCGGCTTCGAGGCCGTAATGTATCCACCCATCACACCATAAGCTTTGGCGAGTGTCCCTTCGATGATGTCAATCCGGTCGGCCAGACTATCACGGTCGGTGATGCCGCCGCCTTGGCGTCCATATAGGCCTACCGCATGGACTTCATCCAAATAGGTGAGCGCATTATATTTGTCGGCCAGGTCGCATATCGCCTCGACGGGGGCGATATCGCCGTCCATTGAATAAACGCTCTCGAAAGCAATCAGCTTCGGAGCATCCGCGGGTGCCGCTGCGAGCTTCGCTTCCAAATCCGCCACATCATTATGCCGGAAGACATGCTTACGGGCACCCGAATTGCGAATACCCTGAATCATTGATGCGTGGTTCAGCTCGTCCGAAAAGATATGACAGCCAGGCAGTTGGCGAGCCAGGGTTGAAAGGCTGGCCTCGTTCGAAATATATCCGGACGTGAACAAAAGCGCGGCCTCTTTGCCATGTAGCGCAGCAAGTTCGGCCTCAAGCTCCACATGATAGTGGGTTGTACCCGCGATATTCCGCGTCCCACCGGACCCCGCCCCGACCCTCTCCAGGGCCTCGGACATCGCTGCGATCACTTTGGGATGTTGCCCCATACCGAGATAGTCATTTGAGCACCAGATGGTGACAGGGCGCGGGTTTTGCGTCGGTTTGTGGTGGTGCGCGCGCGGGAATGCGCCACGGTCGCGTTCGAGATCAGCGAAGACACGATACCGGCCTTCTTCTTTGATCTCGTCGATCGCACTTTGAAAAATCTTTGAATAATCCACTGGCGCGCCTTACTTCGAATTCATCCTTCGGGGAGTGATATAGCGGCGCTTCCGTAAAATAGCCAGTCGGCCATGAGGTCGCACGAGTTTATTGAGCACACCACTTGGCGAAACACAATGAACGGCCAACCGTTCGATGATCAAAGCGCATACCGCAGTTGCGTTGCCCAGAATCTTTCCACTTCGCGCAACATACGACGAATTTCGCCAAGGTCAGCCTCATCAAACGCCGCTTGTTCGAGCCCGAGCTCGAGTTGCTCATCATAAAGTTCGCTGACAAGATGGCAGATCGCATGGCCTTTATCACTCAGTGAGATGCGCACTGAGCGGCGATCATGCTCCGATTTCCGGTGAATCATATATCCAAGCTCAACAAGCTTTTTGAGATTATATGACACATTGGAGCCGAGATAATATCCACGCGATTTCAACTCCCCAGCCGTCACTTCAAGGTCACCGACATTGAAAAGCAACAGTGCCTGCACGGGGTTGATGTCAGTCCGCCCGCGCTCATCCAAGCGCACCTTAATCACGTCGAGCAATCGACGATGCAAACGTTCGATGAGTTGCAGGCAATCCAGAAAAACCGCCTTGGTTGGATTGTCGGCCATTAGTTCGGCGGATGTCATCTTCGCCTGAGGTGTGTCATCCGAACTAACGATGTCTTGAGCATAAGCCATGAGCTTCACATTCCTTGCGAACGAAAATATTTTGAATGCGGAAGCTAATGTATCTGTCTTAAAAACTGGCTAAGCCGATTTAGACCTCAGCATTTGGATCATACCGGAGAAATCCTTGTCGCCGAATTCTGATCCCACCATATCCTGATAAAGAGCTGCGGCGCGATCTGCCATCGGCAGGTCGGCACCGGTTGTTTTGGCCGCGTCCTTGGCGAGCAAAAGGTCTTTCAACATCATCTGTGCGGCA
>JBCDDR010000098.1:0-9069 GCA_039180205.1 Pseudomonadota bacterium
ATAAGAAAGAGAAGATCAATCCGCTGGCGGGTTGCCTTCCGATCTTAATTCAGATCCCGGTGTTTTTTGCGCTTTATAAGGTGTTGATCGTGACCATTGAAATGCGCCATGAACCTTTCTTTGGTTGGATCCGTGATCTCTCCGCACCTGACCCACTGACCCCGATAAATCTCTTTGGGCTCATTCCTTTTGACCCGCCACAATTTATCGCGATTGGTATCTGGCCGATCCTGATGGGGATTTCGATGTGGCTCCAGCAAAAACTGAACCCCAACCAGATGGATCCAGTTCAGCAGAAAATCTTTGCCTTTATGCCCATTATCTTCACGATTATTTTGGCACCGTTCGCCGCCGGATTGGTGATTTACTGGACGTGGAACAATTTGCTTTCCATCGCTCAGCAGTGGTGGATTATGCGCAAGTATGCGGCAGAACATCCGCAAAAAGCATGAGCGACCATCCGCCGGTCGTACCTCCCTTTGATGGCCCCACACCTGAAGAGGAACAGGCCACGATCGCGCAATCGGTAGCGGGGCCGCTGTTTGCGCGACCCTGGCAATTTGTGAAGGGCGTGGTTGCACTTTCGGGCCTGCCAACCGACCGACGCGCTGAAGTGGCATTTGTTGGTCGATCAAACGTTGGCAAATCGAGTCTGATCAATGCGCTCGTTGGACAAAAAAGCCTGGCGCGGACATCAAATACGCCGGGGCGCACACAGGAAATCAACTATTTTGAACCGGGGGCCGACGCAAAAACCCTGGGATTGACTTCTCAGCCCTACCTTGTGGATTTGCCAGGATACGGCTATGCGGCCGCGCCAAAATCAAAGGTTGAGGCCTGGACACGGCTGATCAACAGCTATCTGCGCGGGCGGGCCGAGCTACGGCGTGTCTTTTTGCTCATCGATGCGCGCCACGGGCTCAAAGCCAATGATCATGAGACCATGGACATGCTCGACAAGGCGGCGGTGAGTTATCAGCTCATTCTCACCAAAATCGATAAGTTAAAGCGCACTGAGATCGATCCCACGATCAAAAAGGCAATTGCCGATAAAGCGCGCCATGTTGCCGCTTACCCCGATGTTTGTGTGACAAGCTCGCAAACGGGTGAGGGGATCGAGACGCTGCGTACTGCGGTTGCCGCGGCGCTTCTCGACCGTTAATGTGCGCGCGAAATCTCCTCGTCGAAAGAACGTAGCTAATGGCCGACCCCCATGACCTGAAGGACATAAGCGAAACGAACCCTGCGCAAGCGGTGGCGACCCGGAAGGCGGCGACGCTCGTTGAGGCGCTGCCCTATATGCGAAAATATGCGGGCCGCAGTTTCGTTGTGAAATATGGCGGCCATGTTATGGGCAACGCAGCCCTCTCCGCCGCCTTTGCACGCGATATCGTGCTTTTGAAACAGGTCGGGATACATCCTATCGTGGTTCATGGTGGCGGGCCGCAGATTGGTGAAATGTTGGGGAAACTCGACATCAAAACCGAATTTATCGATGGTCTGCGCGTCTCTGATGAGAAAACCGTTGAGGTTGCCGAAATGGTGCTCGCCGGACGGATCAACAAAGAAGTCGTCAGCGCAATCAACGCCGCTGGGGGTACCGCCGTTGGCCTCACCGGAAAAGATGGCAAGCTGATCACAGCGCGCCGGGTCTCTGGGCGCAAACGCGATCCGGGTTCGGCGATTGAAAAGCTCATCGATATCGGCCTGGTGGGCGAGCCTTCACATGTCGATACCGGCGTACTCGACGTGTTTCGCAAGTCTGATCTGATCCCTGTAATTGCTCCGATCGGCCAGGGCGAGGACGGCGCCACCTACAACATGAACGCGGACACCGTAGCGGGCGCAATCGCAGGAGCGCTGCGGTCGGCGCGCATGTTTCTTCTGACCGATGTTGCGGGGGTTCTCGATAAATCGGGCGTGCTTTTGACCGATCTGAACGCGGCGAAAGTCAACGAGCTTATCGGAGACGGAACGATCTCCGGTGGGATGATCCCCAAGATTTCCACTTGCCTCGATGCGGTAGCAAAAGGCGTTGAGGCGGCGGTGATCATCGATGGGCGGGTCCCGCATGCATTGCTTCTGGAAATATTCACTGCGCGCGGCTTCGGCACGCTGGTAAGCGGTACGGCGTAATGTCGCCGGGCTTGAAACGGGCGGCGCTGTGGCTGGTGATCGGCGTCCTGATTGGTGGTTTCATGGGTGCTATTTTTGGGGGATATGCCGCTGATTTGCGTGGTGATATTGCCCGCTATCGTATGGAAAAGCGGCTGCGGGCCGAGCCCACTAACGCCCATGTCTACGCCCGCGCGAATGTAGAGCTTGGCGACAAGACCGACAAACGTCTGATCATCTTTGGTGACAGCCGCGCCAAGGGCTGGTCCCCGGTTCCCAGGTCAAGCGGGTTGGAGGCTCTGAACCGCGGGATCGATGGCGACACCACGGCGCAAATGCGTCTACGGCTGGAAAGCGACGTCATCGCGATTGCGCCTGACCTCGTTCTCATTCTTGGGGGTATAAACGATGCAATCGCTGCCGCGGGGAGTGGGGAGCGCCGGGCGGCTCGGATTGTCGCGGCGGCAGGAACAAACCTCAACGCCATATGCGCGCGGCTCGAAACCCAAGGCATCGAGTTTCAGTTCTTCGATATTGTTCCGCCGCTAGCGCCTGATGCTGGCGATCTGGCGCTTTGGGGCGCAAGGGTTGAGCCCTTCGCCAAGGCGATCAACAAGCTGGTCACCGCGCCGGGCTTGCCCTGTGCTGAACATGTCCTCGAGATTGCCGACCTGTTTATCGACACAGATGGCGCTCCGATCGCTGCGCACCGCCGCGATGCGCTCCACTGGACGCCCGCCGCCTATCGTATGCTCAATGCAAGGCTGCCATAGCAGCCGAACGCTCGGCGATAGCCAACCGGTTTTCGATCTCGGCCCGCCACCGCGCCCGCTGTCCGCCACCACCACCCATTGCGTGCAGCGCGGCTAAACGATCGAGTGCGGCCTCAAGCGTTTCGATCTTGTGCGGGCCAGACAAAACTTCCGCCTGTTTGACAAGTGCAGCGATCAAATCCATGTGCCAGCCCGCATGGGAAGGGTCATCATTCAGCAGCGCCTCAATCACGCGGATGCCCTCGGCATAGGCGACCGCGGACGCCTTGCGTGCCGCACTTCGATCCGCTGCGGTTTTGGCGTCCCTCGCGATATCTTTTTGCACGTCGCCAATGCGGACATGGCCAAGGAAAATACGGTAGGTGAGCCCCGCGTTCCCCATATCTCGTTCAGCGAGCACTTTGACGATCGCGAGTCCATCGCGATAGGCGGACAGTGCTTCGGCGCGCGCATTCTGCCGATGAGTGATCGCTGCATAGGCATAAAGAACGCTGGAGAGCTCCCGATGCCAGCGACTTGGGCGACCAGGATCGGCGACGAGCGCATCGAGGATCATAATGCTCTCGCGGTAGGCCCGGCGAGCCTCCTCATAGGCGCCTGCCTTTGCCTCTAATTCGCCCACCTTACGCAGCCAGGCACTCAAATCGCGTTTGAGCCGCGAGACGTCCCCATCGATGGCGAGCCGGGTGCGGGTAAAGGCGACACCCTCCTGATAGGCCGCAAGCGCGCCAGCCCGGTCACCAAGCTCAAGTTTGTAAAGCGCAACCCGCTCCAGCGCCTCACCGAGGTCACGCTCCCATTCGAGCAGATATTGGTCTCGCGCCACAAGCGCACGGGCGACCGCAAGTGCTTTTTCATAGGCCGTAAGCGCGCCCTCAACATTGGTAAGCCGTGCTCTTTGGTGGGCAATATAGATCAGCGCAATGTGGATATCGCGCTGCCAATGTGGGTCGCTGGGCTTGCTGAACGCCTCCGCGCGGACCGTTTCAAGCGCCGCCTCAAAAGCGGTAAGCGCGCCTTCGTCGTCGTCTTGTGCGGCTTTGATCCTGCCGATGGTGATCAGCCTGAGATAAACCGCGCGGGGCCATCGGTCCTCTCCCGGGTCGGCGTCCGCTGCCAAACGGGCGGCGATGAGTGATTGCCTTTGGTGGGCGAGTGCCTGGGTGATGTCGCCCGCCGCCTCTGAAAGCGCGCCGAGGCGATTGTGAACAAGGCTTAGATCATGCTGCCACTCGGGCACGCCGTCTGGCCGCGCCACTAGTTTTTCGGCGATTTCCCGTGCGGATTGGTAGGCTGACCGCGCACGCTCGGCATCCTCAGCCCTCCCAAGTTCTGCATGGGTATCGCCGAGGCCGATTAAATTGACGAACACATGGCGCAGGCTTTCGGGTGTTTCGCTTTCAGCTGCGGCGAGCGCGCGTGCTGCCTCTACTCCGGCTGCAAATGCCGCGCGCGCGCCTTCATGCTGTCCGTCCGCAAGGCGTTGTGTCCCCGTTTCATGTTGTACAACAGCTTCGCGCGTGAGTTCGACGGGATCGTGAATGAGGATTTGGGCCGCTGCCGCATTTGTCAGTCCGACGGCGACCGCAAATGCGATCCCGGCGACGCGCGCGCGGGTATATCGACGAGCCATGGGCTTTTGCATCAAGGTTTGAATCATACCCTAAGATAGTTAGGGGTTCCAACCGGGCAGCCCCACCCACACCCGCTCACAATTGCGTGCGGTTATCCCGCCAATCCGATCGGCTTTGGCTCCTGCCGATAACCTTGCGCAAAAAAGTGGGGTATGGGTGACGGGAAAGGTGCCCCTCTCCGTTCTTTATTGGGCTGGGAGAGGGGGAGGGATCTACCTGACAGTTGGCCTCGGCGGTCTGCCATTTCGACAAAATCTGTAAAATCAACTCGAAAACTGTCGAAATTTCTTACGATTTCGTGAACGTCCCGTGATCTGTGATTTTATAACATACTAAAATTTATGAAAATTCCCGAATTGGTACAATACTTGCTTCATTTTGGGACAGGCATGGTGGGCGGCAGATGTGAGTTCGTTGCGATTACCGTGTTCAAAAAAACTGAGTGTTACCAATCAGAGAGTGAGAAATGAAAAAAGACGTATTCGCAAAGCTACTTCTTTCGGGCGCTTCCATGGCGATCGCGGTCGCCGTGTCGACAACAGCGCAAGCGGGGCAACTTTCGCCATCGCATACGATTTCGGCCAGTCGCATCGTGACAACCTTAGACCCTAATGATCCGCTTTATGCGAACGCAGGGGATAACTTACGGACCGGGATCGGGTTCCTGCGCTCACCCATCCTGGATAGCGAAGAAGGGTTTTCGTCATTTTGTTCAGGGGCGATGATCTCCAGCGTGCACGTGTTGACGGCTGCGCACTGTGTTGATCAAACGTTTCTCGGCAACAATGGTGATTTGATCTGGCGCCCAGGCGGACTGGACGGCACCGACATTGGCGTTGAGTCATTCCTTATCAATCCGTTGTGGTTGGAAGGAACAGGCATTTTGGGTGATGCGTTTGCGGCAGGCGATATCGCCGTCCTTCGTCTTGAAGAAGCCGTGCCCGAAGGGACTGAGTTTTATGATATTTATCGGGGAAGCGACGAGTTTGGAGTTGCCCATCGTCACTACGGTCTTGGCACAAGTGGGCAAGGGGATACCGGTGGTGATACCTTCGATTTGGTCGCACGTACGGGCCTGAATGAGTATGAAGCGACCTTAACCAGTGTTTTCGGTATCAACGCTGATATCGCGCCTGATAGCCAGCTGTTGTATGATTTCGACAATGGTCTTGCGGAAAATAATGGTCTTGCTTGGTGGGCGAGTGACCTGGAAGACTCCGATGGGGTTATTTTGCTGGATCAAAGCCTTTCATCACTCGGTCTTGGCGATGAAGAAGTCACGATCGATGGCGGTGACTCGGGCGGTCCTTCCTTCATTACCACCGATGAGGGCACGTTTATTGCCGGTGTGCATTCCTTCGGTTTCTCACTCTCGGACGCGTTTTGCGATGACCCAGCATTTGTGTTTCAACCCGATGTAAGCTGCGGCGATCTCAACAGTTCGTTCGGGGAAGTTGCCGGCGATACACGGGTGTCCTTCTTCGCTGATTGGATCGACAGTGCCGTTTTGGCGCTCGACGGCGAACCCGTTGATGTGCCCGCACCAGGTGCGCTTGGCTTGCTTGGTCTCGGCATTGCCGGGCTTATCGCACGTCGTCGTCGCGTGAGCTAAATCACTCAGTTAAGCAGACTATAGAAAAGGCGGCTCGGGTGGGCCGCCTTTTTTTATGCCCAAAAGAACCCGGCGGCGTTATTGCGCGAAGAGAACGAGAAGTGTCGCTTGATCAGGGAGGCCATTGGGTTCGAGCGTCTTGATCGACTGTTGAAAGGCCTTGATCGCGCTGATGGTTTGTGGGCCATAATCGCCATCGGCCTGACCCTGATAAAAGTCGAGCTGTTTCAGTTTGCGCTGAGCGCGCGCAATCACTTCCCTGTAAATTGTAATGTCCTGGTCGCCTTGCTTGGTGGTCACAATCGGTGACTGTTCGCGCAGGCGTTGGTCAACCAGCGAACTTGTGACCGAGGAAACGGCAACGAAAAAATTCTGCTCTGGGTTTTTGCTGCAGAACTGAAGTGCTGCGCGGGCAAATAGCTCCAGCCCCTGCCAGGGGGTCAGATCAAATGTGTCATCCACAAAGCGATTATAGGCACTTACATAGCCGGTGATGAAGCCGAGAAAGAGACCGTATTCATTGGATGCTGATTGATCGGTGCTTGCGTTCTGGCGTGACTTGGTAAAGGTCTGACAGCTTATCTGACCAACACCCTCAACCGAGTAGTTACCATCGAGGTCGGCAGCGTTTGCTGGAAGCGAAACAATGGTCGTGAGGCAAATCGCGGCGCACGCGCCTAAAATTTTTTGCATAACTATTCCCTTTTGGGCTGCTCATCGGCGGCCTTGTCTTGTTTTGATGCCGTGCCGTTCAGGAAATCTGAAGTGGGAGTCGGCTCACTGAGATTTCCCTTAGGACAGAATTCAATCAGGAAAAAGGCCAAACTCAACTGGGTTTTGTTCAAGAAAGGGAGAGCTTGGCACCCTTTGATTCGGAAAAGATTCGGAAAAATTCGGCAAGACAGAAAAACGGCCCGGCAGATGTCTACCGGACCGTTCTGACATTGAACCGAGGGTCAAGCCCTCAAGATCGGGCGCCTACACTAAGCGGCGGCGCGCCGACGGCGTGCCATAAAGACACCGCCAAGGCCGAGGCCCAGAAGACCGAGTGCACCAGGAGCTGGCACATCAGCAACTGCATCGACAGCGGAGATGAAGAGTTCGAAGCCTCCCGTCGTCTCAGCAATACCAGCGCCCGCAAGGACAGATTCAGGCACATATACAGCGGCATGATAGGTGCCGGGACCGAGCAGCAGGTCGAAGATAAAGGCGTTACCGCAACCCTCCATCTCGCAGATGTTTGCCGCCGGACCACCTAAATAATCGACCGGATTAAAGAACTCGTCGAGGATTTCAAGCTGACCAAAAACGGCTTGTCCAAAGCGATCCGGGTCGAAGGCGTTGAAGATATCGCCCATCAATTCGAAGCTGAAGATTTTAGCAACATCTTCGACAACGAACTGGAAGACCTGGGCGATCGAGGGATCGGTGATCTCGCCCACCACATTCGCGACTTGAGCGGTGAACGCATCAGCCGTCGGCCCCGTGTCCGGGATCGAAATGCTCTCAAATTCAATGCCTTTGACCTCACCCACAAATTCGGCAACGTCTCCGCCAGCGAATAAATCGGTGAATTGAATGACCTCATTCACAACCGCGACGGTTTCAAGCTCATCAGCGCCAACGGTATTCCCGGTGTCATTGAACTGAAGCTTGATCGCTGACCGCTGACCGAAATCACGATCTACAGTCGCTGTATCGCCGAGCGGAATTCCTGTAGATGCGCCCGAGGCCATGATATTCGTAAATGTGGCTTCATCCGCATTGGTTGGCCCAGGGAAGTCTGGGAGAGCCCCTGGTGCGCCAACGCCGGCATCTGGGTCAGATACAGTACCCGCGCCGATGGGGCCAAGACTGTCGCGATGGCGAAGGCCGAGTGTGTGGCCAAGCTCATGCGATGCCGTATTCGCGGTCTGGTTGATTGTCACCGCGATAATGTTTTCCAGGGTTGGTTCCGTCCCATTGGTATTCAATTCGAAAACCTCCGGTGGAAAGCCCGAAACGGCAAGGAAATCAGGATCAGCAAGGACTTGCCAAAGGTTCCCATCGACGGCACCTGTGTCGTTCAGCGACAGGTTCCGGAAGTCGATCGAGCTCGCAATGCCAAACAGGATGCTGGAAATACCGCCGTCAGGGGTAAACTCAATGCCTGGTCCCGAATCCACGGGATCGGTTGCGCTTGACGCATTAAAGAACAGCGTCGCGAAGTCACCCTCGACTGGGGCGACCTGAGTGAACTCGAAATTAAACTGAGAATAATCTTCCTCAAGACGGGTCTGGATTACATCCGCTGCCGTCACGCCTTCGGAAACGAATGTGTTGAGGTAATCAAATTCTTCGTATGTGTAGCTGTCTGCGCCATTCGCAGTAAGCGTTGGATCAAGCGCAGCCGTCACGGAGCCGGTGGCACTCGCAAAATCAAGAAACACGACCTGGGTTGCGCCCGAAGCCGGGCCAACAACCGCTGAAGGACCTGAAAGAGGGGCTTCCAGATTATAAAATCCGGCCGCGCCCAGCTCACCACGCATTTGCAGGCGTTCCATAACGCTGAGGTTGCCCCAATGCGAACACCCCGGTGAATGCCGGTGACCATTGGCGACGGCGGCCTCAAGCATGCTGACCGCCTCAGCATCGCTGATGCTTCCAGCGAGCGCTGGTCCTGCCGTGCCGAGCATGAGAGCTGCAAGCGCGCCCACCCCCGTTCGGTGGCAAAATGAAGTTGAGAAATTCATGAAACTCATTCCCGTGATAAAGTTAAACAATACGAACTATAAAATTCTTGCAGACCTCTCTGATCTTTAAGACTCGGGTAATCTTAATGACGAAAACGTGAAGCACAAGTCCAATTCTGTGATCGAGAGAAAAGTGATCAAGTAAATCTGTTTATGTTATAATATAACAACTATATCTTACTATGGATCGACGCCATTTCTTC
>JBCDDR010000099.1:0-9041 GCA_039180205.1 Pseudomonadota bacterium
CGACCTCGGATACATAGACTTGGAACAGAAAACTTTGCAGACTATCGAAAACCCATTCGGTACCAGAGTGTCACCCATGTCTTAGGTACAATCTGTTACCCATGTCTCCGGGTCGGACATTGGAAAAGTGGTGAGCCCGACAGGATTCGAACCTGTGACCCACTGATTAAAAGTCAGTTGCTCTACCAACTGAGCTACGGGCCCACGTACAAAGAGAGTGGCGGTATAGCGACCGGCGCAAGGTGGGTCAACTGTTAGGCTCGGTTTTCACGACGCCAGATCGCCGCGGCGATACTCGTCAATAAATCCGTCGGCAAACTGACGCCATCGACCAGCTTCAATCGCGGAACGCGCATCGCGCATGATTTGCTGGTAAAAGAACAAATTATGCTCAGTCATCAACATCGCCCCCAGGATTTCCTGGCTCTTGATCAAATGGTGGAGATAGGCGCGTGAGGCCGTGGCGCACGTCCGGCATCCGCACTTAGGGTCGAGTGGTTGGTCATCATCTTTATGGCGGGCGTTCTTTAGATTGAGCGCACCAAACCGCGTGAAGGCTTGCCCGTTGCGCGCTGACCGCGTTGGCAACACGCAGTCAAACATATCGATCCCGCGATCAATCGCCCCGATCAGATCATCGGGTTTACCAACGCCCATCAGATAGTGCGGTACATCGTTCGGGAGTTGAGACACGGCAAAATCGAGAACCCGGAACATCTCTTCCTGGGTTTCCCCCACAGCGAGCCCGCCAACCGCATACCCATCGAAGCCAATGTCGCGGAGAGCCTCTGCGGAGTGCTTGCGTAAATCTTCGTAAAGGCCACCTTGCTGGATCCCGAAAAGAGCAGATTGGCTGGCATGCTCGGTTCCGATATCGAATGCCGCACGCGAGCGCCGCGCCCAGCGCATCGAAAGCTCCATACTTTTATGCGCTTGCTCGTAGGTCGCGGGATGCGGGGTACATTCATCGAGCGCCATCACAATATCGCTGCCGAGCCGCCTTTGAATTTCCATGCTCCGCTCGGGGCTAAGCATATGGCGGGACCCGTCGATATGGCTCTGAAACTCAACCCCCTCCTCGCTGAGCTTGCTCAATTTCGCCAACGACATAACCTGGAACCCGCCCGAATCGGTTAAAATCGGATGGGGCCAATTCATAAAATGATGTAAGCCGCCCAGGCGTTGAACACGCTCGTCACCGGGTCGCAGCATGAGGTGATAGGTATTGCCGAGAACAATGTCAGCACCAAGCGCACGGACATCTTCGGGCCGCATCGCCTTGACCGTTGCTGCCGTGCCCACTGGCATGAATGCGGGGGTCTCAATGACGCCGCGTTTCAGGGCGATGCGCCCACGACGTGCGCTGCCATCTCGCGCCATAATCTCGTAGGCAAACCGGGGACTCGGGCCGGCGTCAGGGCTGTTTGCTCCAGCCTCCATCTCATCGATCATGGCGTCTGCGTTTCGGAAGGCACACGGTGAAGCCAACAGGCGTCGCCATAACTGAAAAATCGATAATTCCGTCGGATCGCCTCTTGATAAGCAGCCATAATTGCGTCGAAACCCGAAAACGCGCTAACGAGCATCAAAAGCGTCGATTTCGGCAAATGAAAATTGGTTAGCAATCGATCAGCCGACCGGACCGCATAGCCGGGTGTGATAAAGATTGATGTTTCCGACTGGAACGGATGGAAAATCCCTGCGGCGTCAACCGCACTTTCCATAACCCGCAGGCTGGTGGTTCCCACCGCCGCGATCAACCCGCCCTGTTCTCGTATTTCGTTCAGGCGATGGGCAGCCGCAGGCGTTATCTCTCCCCATTCGGCATGCATCTTATGTTCCTCGACAGTCTTTGCTTTGACCGGGAGAAAGGTGCCAGCTCCCACGTGCAGCGTCGTTGTGATAATCTCAATCCCGCGGCTATTGATTTCATCGAGCAAATTGTCGGTGAGATGGAGGCCCGCCGTCGGTGCAGCCACCGCGCCTTCTCGCGCAGCATAGACGGTTTGATAATCGGCTTTATCTTGCTGGTTCGGCGCACGGCGTTTCGCGATATAGGGGGGCAACGGCATTGATCCATGGGCGTGTAACCATGACATCATACCCTCAGGCGGACAGTCAAACACGAGCGAAACATCCCCGCTTTCGTGCTTTGTCGCGACGGACGCCTTGCCATTTGGAAAGATGACCTCATCGCCCGGGCGCAGCCGTTTTCCAGGTTTTGCAAACGCGCGCCAGCGAACCGGCCCCTCTTGCGAATGCAAGGTAATGGCAACATCAACATCGCCGCGTTTCCCGTAAAGCTGCGCGGGAATAACCTTTGTGTCGTTTATTACAAGCGCGTCGCCCGGTGAAAGGCGTTGGGGAAGGTCTGCAATGGTGTGATGAAAGACCGAGCCAGAGGCGTCGAGTTCTAAGAGGCGCGCCGAAAGACGATCAGCAAGCGGCTCGAGTGCGATGCGCTCTTCGGGCAATTCATAATCAAACGCGGCAACATCCATGATCGTCTCACGCGCCTCGCTGATCAGGCCTGCCGCCGTCAGGTTACGCGACGGTCACTTTTGTCATTTTGGTGGGGTCCACCGGCGGTTCACCGCGTTCGATCGCGTCGATATGGTCGATCCCCTCCACAACTTCGCCCCAGACTGTATATTGCCCGTCGAGGAAAGTGGCGTCGTCAAAACAGATGAAGAACTGGCTGTTCGCACTGTCAGGCGAAGGCTTTCGCGCCATGGAAACCGTGCCCCGCACATGTGAAATATCATTGAATTCAGCCGCAATGTCGGGAAGGTCTGACCCGCCAGTCCCGGTTCCTGTCGGATCTCCGGTTTGCGCCATGAAGCCCTCAATCACACGATGGAAAACGATGCCGTCATAGAAGCCTTCAGCGGCGAGCGTGGTAATCCGCTCCACGTGATTGGGCGCCTTGTCTGCGCGCAACGCGATTTTCAATGTACCGCCCGACGAAAGTTCGATGAACAAATGGGTTGGAGCGTCAGCCATATTCGATTTTCCTACTTCGGAATTTACCCTGGTGAAAAGAGGCGACGCGTTCGTGGCGGTTACCCCTGACTCAATGCCCGAATGCTATGAAACGCGTGCTTGGAAATAGCAAGCGTTTCAAAAAAGAAACCGAACAAAAGGAAACCTGTCTGATACATCAAGCACCCCGCATTAGGGAGCAGATGAGGCGTTTTCAACATCGGACGCGATCGACATTTTCATGATCCGCGTAGGATTGACGGGTGGCTCACCCCGCTCGATTTGGTCGACAAATTCCATGCCCTTCACCACGCGGCCCCACACGGTGTAGTTTCCGTCTAGGCTGAGGCGCGGCTGAAACATGATAAAGAACTGGCTGTTCGCACTATTTTCTTCGTTCCCCCGCGCCATCGAGGCAAAGCCCCGCATATGCGGCAGCTCACTAAATTCGGCAGGCAGGTCGGGGAGTTCAGACCCACCGGTCCCATTCCCCAGCGGATCACCCCCTTGCGCCATAAACCCATCGATCACCCGGTGGAATATGAGCCCGTCATAAAACCCTCTTCGGGTCAGAAGTTTGATACGCTCGACATGTTTAGGTGCTTTGTCAGGGAACATCAGGATTTGAACACGTCCGCCCGATGTGAGATCGAGATAGAGCGTATTTTCCAAGTCTTGCGCCCGCGCTGGCATCGCAAACGCGATGAACGCCGCAAACAAAATACCCAGTGAACCAAATCGAAACATGACTTTATCCAGTTTTTAAGAGGCTTTGGGATCCAACCTTTAAGAGGTTTTGGGTCAAGACCCCCCATCCGGTCTCAGCCTTAACCCAAAACAGACTCCATCGAACCCATCCCCGACAGTAATATTTAGTTGTATCCAACAGCAACCCCAGACGCACGCAAAATACGACTTGAGTATGGCGATGATCCATCATGGCTTTTCCGATTTCACAGCCATCAGCAAAAAACCGAGGGCATGGTGACACACTGTATTTCGGCCTTGATGGTCATTGATTGAGCGCGGAAACGGTTTGTCCGAAAACAACTTCGGGCGATTGAGGATAGTGGCTCTAATCGATGAGGGAACAATGCATTGTCGGGCAAAGAAAGGCGGCCGATGAGGATGTGACCTCAATAGTCACTGCTATCGTCCGGTGATAGAATGAATGAGACCCGACCCTAAGTGCGTGCGCCGATCTTTTGCAAAACCGCCGTACGCACATTTGCCGGCACAAATGACTCAATCTCACCACCATACTCGGCAATTTCCTTGACGAGGCGCGACGCAATCGGTTGGAGCCCAGCCTCCGCCATGAGGAAGATTGTCTCAACATTCGCGTCAAGCTTTTGGTTCATTCCGGCCATTTGAAATTCATACTCAAAATCAGCAACCGCGCGCAAACCGCGAATGATCACTGTTGCGCCAACTGACACCGCAAAATGCATGAGGAGACTGTCAAACGGCAGAACCTCGATCTCAGAGCCATTGGCGCCGCTTAAGTGAGCTGTTTCCCGGCGCGCCATGTCCACACGCTCTTCCAACGAAAACAAGGGCTGCTTGCCAGGATTGATCGCAACGCCGATGACAAGACGATCCACCAGTTTGGCGCCGCGTCGAATGATATCCAAATGGCCTTTCGTCAGTGGATCAAAAGTACCTGGATAGACCCCAATACGTTCTGGCGTCATCCGCCCCCCTTCCCTCGTGAACCTGGCGATCAAGCGAAAATGCAGCGGATAGGCTGGTTAAGCACGTTTCTCTTTATTCGCCCCCATCATCGGAGGAAGTTTGCGCGATATCTTCGGTGGCTTCAACCGAAACGTCCGGTTCTGCATCTGTTTCTTCGTCTTTATCGGCGAGGTCATCACCGCCGACATCACCAATCTTCGCAACGGCAACGACCCGCTCGCCGTCATCGACGTTGAAAAGCGTGACCCCTTGGGTTGCGCGGCCGGCGATCCGGATATCGTTGACAGGGGTACGGATCAGCTTTCCCTTATTCGTCACCAACATCAATTGATCGCTGTCCAGTATCGGTCCGCTCGCCACAACCTCGCCATTGCGCTCAGAGGTGTCGATATTCGCGATACCGACACCGCCACGTCCGGTCGTGCGATATTCATAAGCAGACGAACGCTTGCCATATCCATTTTCGGTAACGGTCACAATCAGCTGTTCGCGGGCCGCAAGCTCCGCCATAGCGTCAGCGGAAAGCGTGGCTTCACCTGGCTCGGACTTCCAGGAAGCAGCGCGTAAATAGGCATCGCGGGTCTCGGTTTCGAGCCCTTTTGAGGACGTGAGGATCGAAAGCGAGATCACCTCGTCGCCATCGGCAAGGCGCATCCCGCGCACGCCAATTGAAGTCCGCCCCTTGAATAAACGGATATCGTTCGCAGGGAATCGAATGCACTTTCCACTGCGCGCCCCAAGGAAGACGTCGTTGTCCTCATCGCAAAGCATAACACCGATCAACCGGTCGCCACTATCTTCTTCAAACTTGATCGCGATCTTGCCGTTGCTCGGCACATTCGCGAAATCAGACATTGCGTTTCGACGGACATTCCCCTTGAGCGTCGCGAAAACCACATGAAGATCCGCCCAATCATCTTCGTTCTCAGGTAGCGGGAGAATGGTGGTGATCGTCTCACCTGCCTCAAGTGGCAATAGATTGACAAGCGCCTTCCCAAGCGATTGCGGAGAGCCGGGCGGTAACCGCCACACCTTCATCCGGTAGACAATCCCGCGCGATGAGAAAAATAGAACCGGTGTGTGGGTGCTGGTCACAAATACCTGGCTCAAAAAGTCCTCGTCACGCATGGACATGCCCGCGCGACCTTTGCCGCCGCGACGTTGAGCGCGGTAAACCGAAAGCGGGACCCGTTTGATATAGCCTGAATGGGTAACGGTGACGACCATCTCTTCGCGCTGGATGAGATCTTCATCATCAAGACCACCCAGGCCCTGCAAATTGATCTCGGTCCGCCGCGGGGTCGCAAACTCTTCTCGAATTGCAACCAGCTCCTCTTTCAAGACGGCATAAAGTTTATCGCGGTGTCTCAGAATATCGAGAAGTTCCGCAATACGCTCTGCAATCTCTTTAAGCTCGTTGGTGAGATCCTCGCGCCCCAAAGCGGTTAATCGGTGCAGGCGCAGATCGAGAATTGCCTTCACCTGGGTTTCGCTTAACCGATATCCGCCATCGACAATAACCGCACCCTCAGCATCAACAAGTTCGATATATGAGGCCACATCCTCGGCAGGCCAGGACCGCGCCAGCAGTTTTTCGCGCGCTTCCTGCGGTGACGATGACCCGCGGATCAACGCGACAACCTCATCGACGTGGGTGACCGCAAGAACGAGACCAACCAGAATGTGTGCCCGGTCGCGCGCCTTCCCCAGATCGAACTTCGTGCGCCGCGTAATGACCTCTTCACGGAAGCGAATAAAGGCCGACAAGATATCTTTCAGACCCAGCTGCTCGGGTCGCCCGCCGTTGAGCGCGAGCATATTGATCCCAAAGCTCGTTTGCAGCGGCGTGAACCGATACAGTTGATTGAGAACCACCTCAGGCATCGCGTCACGCTTGATCTCAATGACAATGCGCACACCGTCACGGTCGGTTTCGTCGCGTAAATCAGCAATACCCTCGATCCGCTTGTTGCGAACATGGTCGGCAATTTTTTCAATCAAAGAAGATTTATTCACCTGATACGGGATCTCGGTGATGATAATCGCCTCACGATCCTTGCGGATCTCTTCGACGTGTGATTTCGCGCGGATCAGGATTGACCCGCGGCCCGTTTCATAGGCCTGGCGAATGACACTGGCCCCCAGGATCATGGCACCTGTTGGAAAATCGGGGCCGGGAACATGCTCCATAAGCTCCGGAACCGTCAGGTCGGGATTTTCAATCAGCGCCAATGTCGCCGAAATCACTTCGTCAAGATTGTGGGGCGGAATGTTGGTGGCCATCCCAACCGCGATACCGCCCGCGCCATTGATCAAGAGGTTGGGCAACCTCGACGGAAGCACCTGGGGTTCGTGATCGCTATCATCATAGTTGGCTTGAAAATCAACCGTATCGCGGTCGATATCGGCCAGCAGATTTGACGAAAGCTTTGCCAGTCGGGCCTCGGTGTAGCGCATGGCCGCCGGCGGGTCGCCGTCCATCGATCCGAAATTACCCTGGCCGTCGATCAACGGATCGCGCATCGAAAAGTCTTGTGCCATCCGCACGAGCGCATCGTAAATCGACCCATCCCCATGGGGATGGTATTTCCCCATCACATCCCCGACGATCCGCGCCGACTTCCGATAGGGCTTATTCCACTCATAGCCATTTTCGTGACAGGAATAAAGAATGCGGCGATGTACAGGCTTTAGACCATCACGGACATCAGGAAGCGCACGAGAGACAATCACACTCATCGCATAATCAAGATAGGAGGATTTCATCTCCTGCTCGATTGAGATCGGTGCGATATCTTTTTCCGACGATGATGTCGGCGTATTTTCAGCCATGCCTATCCCCACGACTTATGATGAAGGTGCGTTCGCTTTCAAAAAACCCGAACACCTCAAAATATATTCACCATACTTCCTGCATTCGCGCACACAGTGTCGATACTTCGCGACCAAATCAAGCCGAAACAAGATTTAGTCGAAAGTTCCCCCGACACTCTCAAGATGTTGGATGAAAATGAGCCAAATGCCAAAATATGAAACAAACCTCTCAGTCTTGAGCTGGCACGAGGGGCGAGCCGGGGATCAGGCAAGCGACCATGAATGGTCAGGCGCCGGGCTTTTCGTCTCCTTCGCTTGCCGCCTCATCGCCGGGGCCTGCGTCGAGCATATCCACAAGCCCCGCGTTCCTTCGGACGGCAAGCTCAATCGCATCCGCAATATCAGAATTTTCTAGCAGGAATCGCTTGGCATTTTCGCGGCCCTGCCCAATCCGTTGACTATCGTACGAATACCAGGATCCTGACTTATCGACGACCCCCGCTTTCACCCCAAGATCGATGAGTTCACCCATTTTGGAGACGCCCAATCCATACATGATATCAAACTCAACCACGCGGAACGGCGGCGCGACCTTGTTCTTGACGACCTTCACCTTGACGGTATTACCGACAATCTCTTCTTTTTCCTTCAACTGCCCACTGCGCCTGATTTCAAGGCGAACCGACGCATAGAATTTCAGAGCGTTCCCCCCGGTCGTCGTTTCAGGATTGCCATACATCACGCCAATCTTCATCCGTGTCTGGTTGATGAAAATGACCATACAATGGGATTTCGAGATGGAGCCCGTGAGCTTGCGGAGCGCCTGGCTCATCAGGCGGGCTTGCAAGCCGACATGGCTGTCGCCCATCTCCCCTTCGAGCTCGGCGCGCGGGGTGAGCGCGGCAACACTATCCACCACCAAAATGTCAACGGCCCCCGAACGCACGAGCGTGTCAGTGATTTCGAGCGCCTGTTCCCCGGTATCGGGCTGTGAAATCAGCAATTCATCGATATCAACCCCAAGTTTTTTTGCATAAACCGGGTCAAGAGCATGTTCAGCATCAACGAAGGCTGCAACGCCACCGGCTTTTTGCGCCTCGGCGACCGCGTGTAGGGCAAGCGTGGTTTTCCCGGAGCTTTCCGCCCCATAAATCTCGATCACCCGTCCGCGCGGCAACCCGCCGATACCAAGCGCAATATCCAGACCCAGCGAGCCCGAAGGAATCGATTCAATTTCCACCGAGGAGCCGCGTTGACCGAGCTTCATGACAGAACCCTTGCCAAACGCCCGGTCGATTTGAGAAAGCGCGGTATCAAGCGCGCGCTGTTTGTCCATAGATTGCTGCCCTAGCTGATGAATTGTTGCTGATGCCATCGTCTGCCATTCCTTATTTCATAACCATCAATTTGCTTCAATGACGGAAATGTACATGAAATGTTCTCATACACAACCATTTTGTTCTCATTTATCGCTACCCACAAAAAAAAGCGCCGCACGCGGTGCGTGCGGAGCTTTTGAAACGAAAGTTAAGTGAGATTTTACGCGGGCG
>JBCDDR010000100.1:0-8952 GCA_039180205.1 Pseudomonadota bacterium
AAATGGCGCACCCGAGAGGATTCGAACCTCTGGCCTCTGCCTTCGGAGGGCAGCGCTCTATCCAGCTGAGCTACGGGTGCATACCGTTCGCAAGATGCTTACGCCATGCTTACGCGAGATTTTTGGCTTCTTGAAGAGCGAACCCGATATCCGCTCAAGCCGTTGTTTATTCAGTTCTTTCTTCCGACACCTTTCGCTTTCACCAGACTTGACATCCGCCTTCGGAGGGCGGCGCTCTATCCAGCTGAGCTACGGGTGCTTACGGAAACCGCACCATGAAAGTTGATTTCCTAGATCTATACGTCGGTAACCGAGTGCGTATCCGTTAGTTGGTTGGCCACTGGCCCCAAACAAATCGGACCCATTCAGCAACCTTCCGACAATACTTACCGGCCGCATTATACCTACACTTGTCAGTGTGCTTACTTCACCCTGCTGGCGAGAACAAGCTTTTCTAAGCGTGTCGACTGTTCAACACGAACGCGACAAATGCCCGGCCCCTGATGTCTGAAATCCTTCAAGATCTTGACCTCGCGTCGAACGGTTTACCTGAGTTCACAATCGTATCGTTCCGGGGGTAGGGCATCGATCAATTCATTTTGAGAACGCAGCCCAAGATCATCCATATTCAGGAATTTTGCTCATGCCGACGCATCCACAGGGTTTCACCGCATTCGTCATCGGGGCGACGGGTGGTATCGGCAGGGCATTGGTTGAGGCCCTGGTGAACGATCGCCGTGTAGTCACGGTTTATGCCGGATCACGCGCCGGAAACGCGGCGGTTCCCGGCGCACTGGATATCCAAATTGATATCACCGACGAAACGGAGATTTCAGATGCGTTTGCTGCAATTGAAGAGCCGCTCGATCTTGTCATTGTGGCGACCGGGATCTTGCATGATGACGCCGGGCTCACGCCCGAAAAAAGCTATGGCAAGCTTGACGCCTCACAGCTCGCCAAATCATTTGCAATCAACACAATCGGCCCTGCGCTGGTTGCCAAGCATGCCGCGAAACGCCTGCCGCGTGACCGGCGGGCAGTGATTGCGGCGCTGTCGGCGCGTGTTGGCTCAATCTCAGATAACCGGTTGGGGGGCTGGTATGGCTACCGCGCCTCCAAGGCGGCGCTCAACCAGATGCTCAAGTGTTTTGCAATCGAAATTGGCCGTAAACGGAAACAGGCGATTGTGGTTGGCCTGCATCCCGGCACAGTCAACACCGGTCTTTCGGAACCCTTTCAGGCGAACGTTCCACCGGGGAAATTGTTTTCGCCGCATCAGTCAGCGGGCTATCTATTGCAGGTGATTGAGGGGCTGACCCCCGAGGATAGCGGCAAGGTATTCGATTGGGATGGTCAGGAGGTGCCGGCCTGATTGTGATGACCTCCGTTCGGGGTTCGCTTGCTCTCACCGCAATGCTTGGCTAGATTTCGCCTTCAGCAATTACCCGGTGAGCGCCTCGCGGGCTTTCCTTGCAAGCAAAAACAAGAGTGTTCCCTCATGCACCTCAAAGCTGCGATCATTGGTGCCGGATCCTGGGGCACAACCATCGCCTCGTTGATGGCGGCAAACGGACCGGCAAGGTTGTGGGCGCGCGATCCCGAGGTCGCCCGCGAAATCAATACCGACCAACGCAATCGAAGATACCTCGAAGACGCAGCACTTTCAGAAAAGCTTGTCGCCACAGCGGACATCGACGAAGCCGTGGAGTTTGGTGACGTTGTGGTGATGGCCGTACCGTCAAAGGCGATGCGGATAACGCTGACTGAAGTTGCGCGAAAAATTCGACCATGGGTGCCCGTCATCAGCCTGGCAAAGGGCCTGGAACCCACGACAAACTATCGAATGACGCAAATCATAAATGAGGTTTTGCCCGGGCAACCTCCCGGTGTTCTGACGGGACCGAACCTGGCGCGCGAGATTCTGGCGGGATACAGCGCGGCCTCTACATTGGCGATGGAAGACGAAACTGTGGTGCGCCACCTGCGCCCGCTCTTTCAGTCGACGCTCTTTCGTGTTTATTCAAATACCGACGTGGTGGGTTGCGAGCTTGGTGGTGCCTTCAAAAATGTGATCGCGATCGCAGCCGGTATGGGCGACGGTATCGGTGCTGGCGAAAACACACGGTCTGCGCTCATTACCCGCGGACTTGCCGAAATGACGCGACTGGGGACAGCCATGGGGGGCCGCGCCGAAACGTTTGCGGGGCTGGCCGGGCTGGGCGATTTGCTGGCGACCTGTACCAGTAATTTAAGTCGCAATCATACCGTTGGCATGCGGCTCGGCCAGGGTCAGAGGCTCGACACGATCATCGCCGAAATGAACCAGGTTGCCGAAGGAGTGAAAACAAGCCGGATGGTTGAAGCGCTTGCCGCTGCCCATGATCTCGATATGCCGATTTCGCATCAGGTCTATCGGGTTTGTCATGAGGGCATCACCGCGCGTGAGGCGTTTATGGCCTGGCTGCGGCGGGAAGCCGGAAATGAGGCTGAGCCCGGTTGAGAAACCTCCTATAGGCGCACGAGCGACCCATCGGCAAGCGATCGCTGCATTTCGCGTGCGGGTGCCCCATCGACCCAGTTGCGCCGCGCAACTTCGCTTTCCAAAATCACCGGCATCGCCTTTTTATGAACCGCGGCGACCTCCGCATTGGGCGCGGCGGTCAGAAAGGCGAACCAGTCGGCAGTGAAAACCCCTGCGAAGGCAAAATCCGACACTTGCTGATGCCCGAACCAGACTTGTTTTCGCGGCCGCACATCGCTCCATTCCATAAAGCTCGTGACCGGTACCAAACACCGGTGGGCGGGTGCCGCGACAAGCGACGCCCACCACCGGCTGTCAAGATTACGGATATTACAAACGGCGGCCTTTCCGGCTTGCCAGTGCGGCCTGCCAAAGGCGCGCGTGGTCACCTCACCGTCTGAGTTGACGATCCACCCCGGTTTTCCAGGGCTGACATAATCCTTTTCAAGCTGATCGGGTCCTGTGATCCGATTGGTTTTGAAAAGCAAGGCGATTTCTGCCGCCGCGGTGCGTGTTCGATAGAGATTGCACATAGAGGCCGCGCCCTTATTGATCTGGACGCGCTTGCTGTGGATTAGCCGCACGCGCTTGCGGTTTTACGGGGCGCGGTATCGTTTCCGCATCAGGCGCAAAGAGGGCACCAAATACACTGTCGCTGTACCATCGCGGTATGCCGTTTCGGTTCGCCGTTACATGAATGACAGCCCGAAATGCCTCCGCGAGTTTTGCGGCGGCGGCATAATCAATCGGCAGCCGTAAATCATCGGCAGCCTTATGATATATGCGCGTATAAAACTCACCGAATATGGCGCTGCCGACATTTTTACCCGCGATGTTCGCGAAGCCGCTCCACAAAAAGAGCGAAGGCACCCCGCGCTTGACGAAGCTGTATTGGTCTGAACGGGTGAAGATACTGAGCTCGGGGAAGGGATCAGGGCGTACCGACAGTTCCATAGGCGCAACCGCACGGCGTAAGATCAGCCCCAATTCCGATTGTTCCTCACCAAAGGCGACAACGTCGGAGAAGTCGTAAAAGGGAATGGCCCCGTCCATATTGATGTTGGCGATCACCTCGAAATCGGGTGCGGTTTCGCGTTGGTGAGCGATAAAATAGTCGGAGCCGATAAGGCCCGATTCCTCTGCCCCTACGGCCAAAAAGAGGACAGGGCGCGCCGGGCGCTCTTTGCTTTTTGCGAAGGTTTCCGCAACAGCCAGCATTGACGCTGTGCCGATGGCGTTATCGAGTGCGCCATTGCAAATACGGTCCTCGTCATTCTTGTCGCCGCAAAAGCCGACATGGTCATAGTGCGCGGTGATGACCACCAGCTCAGAGGCGCGCGCCGGGTCGGACCCGAGAAGTAACGCACCAACGTTGCGGCTTGAGACCTCGTGAACGTGCTTGGACGTCTGCTGGAAACGCACCCTTTGATTAAGGTCGAAGCCCTTCACGGGGCCTTTGTCGGCGGCGGCCAGAATATCGTCCAGTGTGGCTTCAACGCCAGCAAAGAGCGCCTCGGATGCCTCACCAACGGTTGTTGCCCGCACTTCAACCTGGGGGGTACCATTTTGTGTACGCACGCGGTCGCCCTCCGGCGCGGATCCATCCGCCCAAACAAAAAAGGTCCGCCCGACCGCGCCACGTACGGCCTCAACGGGGATTTGGGCTTCAAGCGCCGGGGTCCACAGGCGGATCATCCCAATGGCGCCCGCAGCCGCCGCCATTTTCCTCTTTACCGCCGATGATCCGAAATGAGCGGCTTCGGCAGAGGGCAGAAATTTGGGCGGGCCGCCAACGACAACAGCGATTTTTCCCGCCACATCAAGACCCGCATAGTCGTCCACCCCGAGGGAGGGGGCAGTAATCCCGTGACCCGCAAAAACAAGTGGGGCGGTCACATCGACTTCGGCAACATCGGCATTTGCATAAATCAGAACATCTTCACCGTTCCTGAACCGCTGACGGCGCTTGCCCGACAACAGAACAAACACGGCCTTGTCCGGGTCGTGGCTCGCGCTTCGGAGGGGAACGGGTTGAACGAAGTCGTTGAGAGAGAGCGCGCCAATATTGCTTTTGGGCACGGTGCCCAGCGTGTAAGCGCGTGGGTCAGGTTGGGCATCTGGGAAGAACGGGCGAAGGCCAAGGCGTTCGAACTGGCTCGCGATATAGAGGGCTGCTAGCTCTTCCCCACGCGTGCCCGCTTCGCGCCCTTCAAGCAGGTCATCCGCAAGAAAGGCCATGTGCGCACGGATAGCGGCGACGTGATCGGGGGCTTGCGCATTTCCTTCGGCCTCGATGACCAGGACCCCAAGGAGGGCGGTAAGTGCCGTAATCCTGTTAGCGATACGTCTCACGATTTTCGCCCTTTCCGCGATCGGTTTGCGATGAGGGCGAGAGTGCGTCAACTATGTCTTAGGTACAATCACCAATTGGAAAGTACCCGCGTTCGATAAGACGTGCCGTAATGTGGGCGCGGCAGATGGCGTGATGATCAGGCTCGGGTCAGACGGGGCGCTCAAGCTTCAAAAGTTCATCAATCAGCTTTTTCTCTTCAATGGCGCGGGAATCACCGCCGCCAAACTGAATGACGCCTGACGTATATTGCTTGCCAAACGTGCGGAGCAAATTCACGGTTTGGCCAATACCCGAGAGAAATTGCTTGTCGGTCAGTGGCGAAAGCGGATGGATATATGTGCTCCACAAAATGCCGCGCGCGAAAGCGTAGCGTGCATCGAGCGCACTATCGAAATTTGCTTGCATCATGCGGACTAAGTCGACACCTCTTAGTTCATCCTGGGTGGTGATGGGCACCATGATGCGCATTCGATCAAACCGCTCGTCGGCAACAACCTGAACGCCGATTTCCTCAACTGTGAGTGTCCAGGTATTTTCACTGCGCTTTGCTTCGGGATCGACGACCCTGATAATCTCATCGAGTGTCTGGACTGTCATCGGTGCCGTGCGTACGGTCTCAAACGCAAACGGATCGGCCGTTTCAGCGTCGGGCGCGGTTTGTGCCGTCGCGGTTGCAGGCAGACTGACTGTGGCAAAACCGAGTAACAGCGCGGTTGCAAAGGGCTTGAGCATGAGGTGTCTCCTGTTTCGCATGCCAAAATGGGGCGCATAAATGCGAGGTCCGTGACTTATACCGAATAAGATAGGGCTGCGACGGACGGCATGCCCGTCACGATTTCGATAGCGACGCGTGTGCGCGGCTCAACGATCGAGAAGTAGCGGTCGCAACCGAGCCAGCATATCGCGGAAAGGCTGGGTCGAGCGGGAGGCACGCACGAAAATCAGGCTGCCCTGTAGCTCGACAAAGGCGCGTTCGGCGCGCGACCGGGCGAGGGCCTCGTCAAGCCCCGCATCGCGTGCCAGATGAGCAAATCCGTCAACGAGTCGCCTCGTCATCTCTGCAAGTGCGTTCGAAAAAGGGCCATCATCGCTGTAGGGATGTGAGAGCATGGCAATGAGGCAGCTGTCTTTCCCGCTCTGATAATACATCGAAAGCGCGCGCTCGACCGCGAAAAGGCGTTCGGCGGGATCGCCGGGGCCCTGAAGGTTTTGAAATAAATGGTCTTCCAGCCATTGCGTGGCGGCATCCAAAACCGCCTCGGCCATGGCTTGTTTGCCGCCTGGAAAACGGGAATAGAGGCTGGCCCGACCGAGCCCTGCAGCCTCGGAAAGCCGGGTCAGGGAGGCCCCCTCGTATCCCACGGCACGGAAAACCCGGTTCAGCCGGAAGATAAGCGCGTCATCAGGCACCGACTGTGGTCGCGGCATAGATCGCTCCGTATTTTTCAGGCAGTTGTTGAAATCCCGCACGTTGAGGGGAAATCATGCGACCACTCGACGACATGAGTCTATTATTCTTTTGTCGGCAACGCGCGAGGGTCAGAACCCTAGTTCGAGAACACAGCGGTCCGGTCGAGCCCTGAATTGCCATCGCGCGCATTCCAGGCCGTAACCGTGATCGTAAGCGGCCCTTTTTCGGTGGGTGAATAGGTTACGGCGAAACGGTTTTTGGTACCGGCAAAGGCCAAAGGAACGGTATCAATCGTCTCGCCATCGCGCGATATTGTGGCAACAACCTCATACCCCGCCGCATCCCAGAGCCCGCCATCGGTGATTGGGCAACCGCACATCAACATCACATCGGCCTCGATTTTCATTCCTCCGGTTGTGCTCGACTGCACAATCGGCGCAATGATATTTACGACAAGGCCCGGCATTTCGAGAAGCCAGCCATCGCCCTCGGTCAAATGGTTTCCAGGAAACACCCAGCGCTCGCTCGTTACACGATTGGCCGACTGCAACTGACCAAGCGGGCCCCTGGCTTCAACCAGAACCTTCATCGGGGCGTCGATATCGAGCGTGGCGAGAAAATGTGCTGCGGGTAGCGTGTTCGCCTGTTGCGCCGATTTAGGGAGCGAACGCGGCTCGGTTCGCGTTAATGGGGTACGCATGATCCGCTCGGTATCGCCTGTGCTGCCGCTTGTTATGCCCGACGCAAGAACCGACCCGGTTGAGACATCGCGTAAAATGATTTCGACGCCCCCCATCGTTGTCCCGATAAATTTGGCACCTCGAGCGATCACATGGACCTTGATCTCTGTGGGCTCCGCTGATGCGGGGGATGAAAGATACGACGTCAAAACGGCGCAGACGAAACCAAAACAAGCCCTGAGGACTGTTTTTCTTGTCATGATTTTCCTTTCGAGGTTGTCCTACTCTACGGCGAGCTGAAAAAAATGATGATGCGGCCAACTTCCCTTTGAAAGCCTGCGTCGCATCTGTAAAGTCGCATGCGGCCTGTTTGTTACCACAGGGCCGCTTCACTGCATTGAAACACGGGGGAGTCTTCATCATGCAAGGGAAAGTTCTCACATTTGATCCGAACACAGGCCAAGGCATCATCAGCGGTGATGACGGCCAACGCTATAACTTTGATGCCGCCGGGCTCGGCGGCGGGGTGGCCTCTGTCCGCGCGGGACAATCGGTTGACTTTGAGATTGGCGATATGGGGAATGCAAGTTCGATCTTCGTGATGCAATCAGGCGGACAGGGCGGGCTCGGTGCAGAACCTGTCGGGCAGAAAAACCGGGTCCTTGCGGGGCTGCTCGGGATTTTTCTTGGCGGTCTTGGGGTCCACAAATTTTACATGGGCATGACAACCGCTGGACTTATTATGCTGGGGGTTTGTATTTTTGGTGTGATCATATTTGGGCTTGGACCAATTGCCATGGGGATTATCGGTCTGATCGAAGGAATTATCTATATCACCAAAACCGATCAGGATTTTTACGACACTTACGAAGTTGGCCAAAAACAGTGGTTTTGACTTGAACCACGGCGATCTCCAGCATCATGGACGACATTGATTTCGATAATGTGCCACAACTCATGGCGGTTGGGCGTCTCACCCGACTGATTCCCAGTCTGGCGTGGTTCAGTCGTATGGGGGAGCCCGCGGACCGTCCAACGGGCGAGTTGGCATTTCGGTTTGTGTCCGACTTCGGTTTTCCGGATGCGCATGTGCTTTGGCATGTTGATCCCGCGGATGCTGCCGAAGCGTTGGAGATTGCCGATACCAACAGCCCTGCATGGGAGGTGATGGAGCAATTTCGCAGTGCCCTGACCGATGAAGCGGTTGCCGGACTGGGAGAGGATGCCGTTGACGTTGCCCTCACGCATATTCGTGCGGTCGCCAGCGAGGTGTGCACAAATGCCCTCGGGGATGCCGCCGACAAACTCGGTCTTCATGATCAGGCCTTTTTGCAGGCACTCGTAGGGCAGGCAATTCAGGCATCGCACATGTCGGCGCTGTTGCTGCTTGCTGAAGCCGACGAGGATCATCCCGTCAGCCCTTTTTTCCACCTATTCGAGGCCGGGCGGGCGCCGCTCGCCCTGATTGGGCAAACATTTCACATCTATTGATCCAAGAGCGCGCCCCGGCTAGGACGATATTGAAAGCGGAGGGGCGTCATTTTGAAATTTCGAATAGCAACCTGGAACATCAATTCGGTGCGCGCACGCATCGCAATCGTCGAACAGTTTTTGCAAACCTATCGCCCCGATGTCCTGTGTTTGCAGGAAACCAAGGTATCCGACGACCTGTTTCCGGCAAAAGCATTCAAAAAGCTTGGATATAATCACATTGCCGCCAAGGGTCAGAAAAGCCACCATGGCGTCGCGACAATTTCCAAATTTCCGCTAGAAAGCATCGAGCGGCTCGATTGGTGTGGGAAAGGTGATGCGCGGCATGTGGGTGTCGCATTACCTGGCGGGGTTCGGCTGGAAAACTTTTATGTGCCCGCGGGTGGCGATGTTCCCGATGCCGGGGCGAATGAGAAGTTTGCGCACAAGCTTCAGTTTTTCGACGAAATGATTGGCTGGTCGGATCGAATTTCCGCGCCGAGCATCCTCGTCGGCG
>JBCDDR010000101.1:0-8893 GCA_039180205.1 Pseudomonadota bacterium
CGGTTGAATAGCTTCACGGTTCAAATGTATGAGGAAATCCGCACAGCACTCGCTGCAATCAAGTCGGAAGCAAATGTTCGCGTTCTGGTGATCACCGGAGCCGGTCGCGCGTTTTCTGCCGGGCAAGATTTGGCAGACCGGGCTGTGACCCCCGGCGATGAAGCTATCGATCTCGGCGCCTCGGTCGAAACCTATTATGCACCGCTGATCCGCACCCTCACCGCGCTGCCCTTTCCCGTTATCGCCGCCGTCAACGGTGTGGCAGCGGGTGCGGGGGCTTCGGTCGCCCTCGCCGCAGATATCGTGATCGCGGCAAAGAGGGCAAAGTTCATTATGTCTTTCGCGAATATCGGTCTCGTGCCCGATTCCGGCGCCTCCTGGGTTCTGCCGCGTGCAATCGGGCAGAGCCGCGCACTCGGCATGGCCTTGACGGGTGAACCCGTGTCGGCGCAATCTGCCGCTGATTGGGCTTTGATCTGGAAATGCGCTGACGACGATTGCTTCTTATCGGAGGTCGACGCGCTCGTTCACAAGCTTGCCGCCGCGCCTACCCTCGGGCTCGCTGCCACCAAACGCCTGATCCGTTCGGCTTTCACCCAAAACCTGACCGATCAACTCGACCGCGAGCGCGATGACATGCGCAGACTTGGTCAATCACAAGACTATCGAGAGGGTGTCGATGCCTTCATCAATAAACGCACACCGACCTTTGTCGGCCGCTAAGCCTTGAGTTGGAGAGACAATATATGTCCGCAGTTGTATTGAAAAACTTTGCCCTTGATTCCTGGCAACCCGGCGTTGATGGGCTCGTGGACATTCATTGCGCGGTGACCGGCCACACCGTCGCGCGGACAAGTTCAAACGGGCTTGATTTTGCGGCGATGGCAACCCACGCCCGCAAAGCTGGCGGCCCTGCCTTGCGCGCGATGACCTTTCATGAGCGGGCCAAAATGGTGAAAGCGCTCGCAACCGCGATTATGGATCGGAAAGAAGAGTTATATACGCTCAACCAGCATACCGGCGCGACCCGCAAAGACGGCTGGATCGACATCGAAGGTGGTGCCGGAACGATGTTTTCCATGGCATCAAAAGCCAAACGCGAGCTGCCCGATGATCATATCCTCATCGATGGCGATGCCGAGCAGATTTCGCGCGGCGGCAGCTTTATGGGCCAACATGTTTACACATCGCTCAAGGGGTTCGCGCTCCATATCAATGCATTCAACTTCCCGGTCTGGGGTATGCTCGAAAAGCTTGCGCCGACACTGATTGCGGGGGTTCCCGCGATCGTCAAACCGGCGACGGCGACCGCCTATCTTACTGAAGCCTGCGTGCAGATCATGATTGACAGCGGGCACCTGCCCGATGGGGCCTTGCAGTTGGTCGTGGGATCGACAGGGGATATGTTTAACCATCTCACGAACCAGGATGTGGTCTCTTTCACAGGCTCGGCGCAAACCGCGAAGCGCTTGCGCAACCATCCGCGTATTTCCGAGGAAAGTATTCGGTTTGTGGCTGAGCAGGATTCGCTCAATGCCTCCGTGCTCGGCCCAGATGCGGGGCCGGATACGCCCGAGTTCGATCTGTTCATCAAAGAAGTTGTGCGCGAAATGACCGTAAAGGCGGGCCAGAAGTGCACCGCAATCCGTCGAATTTTTTGTCCCCGACGTACTTATCGACGCGGCACAGGCAGCACTCGCGGCGCGTCTTGCCAAGGTGACTGTCGGCAACCCGGCCCATGAAGGGGTACGTATGGGCGCGCTGGTCAGCATGGCACAGCGCGATGACGTCCGCGCGAAAATCAAGGAACTCGCGACCGAGGCAAAGGTCGTTTTTGGCGATGCGCAGCAGGTGGATGTTGTCGGCGCGGATGCGAATAGCGGTGCGTTCATCTCTCCAATTTTATTACGCTGCGACACGCCGATGACCGCGCAAAAAGTACATGAGATCGAAGCCTTCGGCCCTGTTGCGACGCTGATGCCTTATGCTGGGCTCGACGAAGCCATCACCCTTTGTAATCGCGGCGAAGGCTCGCTCGTGATGTCATTGTTCACTCATGACCGCGATGTTGCGCGCGCGTTTGTCATGGGTGCGGGTGCCTTTCATGGCCGAATGGCGATTATCAACCGCGATAGCGCGGGCGAATCGACCGGACATGGGTCGCCCCTGCCCGTGCTCGTCCATGGCGGCCCCGGTCGCGCCGGCGGCGGTGAGGAACTCGGCGGGATGCGCGGGGTAAAACACTATATGCAGCGCACTGCGATTCAAGGCTCGCCTGATATTATCACCGGCGTCACCAGGCGCTGGATGAAGGGGGCGACGGGAAGCCCCGATGCACCGCACCCGTTTCGCCTATCATTCACCGAGCTTGAACTTGGCAAACAGATCGAAACCGCACCGCGCACGATCACGCTGGAGGATATCGAACATTTCGCCGAATTTACCGGCGACAATTTCTATGCCCACATGGACCAGGAAGCGGCTGAAGCGAACCCGTTTTTCCCCGGTCGGGTTGCGCATGGCTATCTCATCTTATCATTTGCGGCCGGATTGTTTGTTGACCCGGCCCCCGGTCCGGTGCTTGCCAACTATGGGCTCGACAATCTGCGGTTCCTGACCCCGGTATCGCCCGGTGATACCGTCAAGGTGACACTCACCGCCAAGTCAAAGAAAAAGCGCAACGACGAATATGGCGAAGTGATCTGGGATGTCCTGGTGACCAATGAAAACAACGAGCCGGTGGCGACCTACGACCTGCTCACCATGAATGCACTGTGAGGGACGGAATATGAAAGCTTCCCTTCTCGACGACGGCGAAAAACTGAGCCGCGATGAGCTTTCGCATCTGCAACTGGAAAGACTGAAATGGTCGCTGGGTCACGCCTATGCGAACTGCAAGCCCTATCGCAAGAAGTGCGATGCCGCCGATATTACGCCCGGTGATTTGAAATCTCTCAGCGACCTGAAACACTTCCCGTTCACAACCAAAGACGATTTGCGCCAGGCCTATCCCTTCGAATTCTTCGCAACGCCGATGGATGAAATTGCCCGGGTTCATGCATCATCGGGAACGACCGGTCAGCCGACGGTGGTGGGCTATACCAAAGATGATATCAAAACCTGGTCGAACCTCGTTGCGCGCTCGATCCGGGCCGCGGGCGGGCGTCCGGGCATGAAGGTGCATGTTGCCTATGGTTATGGGCTCTTCACCGGCGGACTTGGTGCGCATTATGGTGCCGAGGCATTGGGCTGTACGGTTATTCCGATGTCGGGCGGACAGACCGAAAAGCAGGTGCAACTCATAACCGACTTCAAGCCTGATATCATCATGGTCACGCCGAGCTATATGCTGTCGATCCTCGATGAGTTTCGTCGGCAGGGCTTGAACCCACGGCAATCCTCGTTGAAAATTGGCATATTCGGCGCTGAACCATGGACCGATGCGATGCGGCGGGAAATCGAAGACGCATTCGCAATCGATGCTGTCGACATTTATGGCCTGTCGGAAGTCATTGGTCCCGGGGTGGCGAATGAGTGCGCTGAAACCAAGGATGGCCCGACGATCTGGGAAGATCATTTCTTACCCGAAATCATCGATCCGAACACCGACGCCGTACTGGCCGATGGCGACTTCGGCGAACTCGTTTTCACGTCGTTGACCAAGCAGGCGTTGCCGATCATTCGTTACCGCACGCGCGATCTCACACGGTTACTGCCGGGGACGGCGCGGAACATGCGGCGCATGGAACGGATTTCCGGGCGGTGCGACGACATGCTGATTATTCGCGGGGTCAATGTCTGTCCCTCGCAGATCGAGGAAATCCTGCTCAGCGTCCCGGCACTTTCGCCGCATTATCAGCTGGAGGTGACGCGTCCCGACCGGATGGATGTCGTCAAGGTCAAGGTCGAGGCGCGCGACGGGTTTGATGCCGATGCGCGCACCCTTGCCGCGCGTGAACTTGAAAACCGGATCAAAACGAAGATTGGTATTTCGGTCGCATCGCAGATTTGCGACCCCGATGTGATTGCAAGGTCGGTCGGCAAGGCACAACGTATTTTCGACCACCGATCCAAATGAGGGTTGTTGATTGGTTTTTTTATCGACTAACTCTAAACTCTTTCCCTGATGACTAAGCCCAAACCCCAATTGAGTGAGGCAGGATGGCACGGACCCAGGCAGCGGATTATGATGAGAAACAGGCGTCGATCACGGCACACGCTGCAAAACTGTTTGCCCGATATGGTTTCGGCGGGGCGTCAATCTCTGAGCTCGCCTCCAGCTGCGGGGTTTCGAAGTCGCTGATATATCACTATTATTCTTCGAAGGAACAAATCCTTTACGCGGTGATGATCGAACATATGACGGCACTGATTGAGGTTCTGGATACCGATCACTATAAGGGCCTGACGCCCGACGAAACATTGCGGGAATTTGCCCGCCGACTGTTGCGTCGCTATGTTGGGGAAGCCGACAGTCAGCGTGTTCTCCTCTACGAACTTGATTATCTGCCGGAGGGACAGCGTGCGGAAATCAAAGGCATGCAGCGGCAGCTGATCGATTTCGCAGAGCTACAATTGGCCCGGGTCAACCCGGCGTCGACCGAACAGCGCGCGGCACTCAGATCGCGGGTGATGCTTTTTTTCGGTATGCTAAACTGGACGCATACCTGGCTCAAACCCGGCGGGGTCATCGACCGCGATACCATCGCCGATCTGGCATCTGGAATAACAATCGATGCGGTCCGCAAATCGTAAAAAAATGGGCCGGAAAAAAAGAAAACCTGATGGGGAGATGATCATGCAATCTGGAACGAGAGATCGGGAAAGCGCCTTGTTCGGCACCTTATCGCGTATGGGCAATTATCATGCGCTCGACAGCCTGCCGTCGAAGTGTATCGAACCTATTTTATCAGCATTCAAAGCCAGCAGCGCGCTTTGCCTGCTGCGTAAAAACATCAATGGCGCTATCGGTTATAAATCCTTTTGCGCGTTCAATCAGGCAAAGGAAAACATTCAGCATTATTTCGATAAGTTTCAGGACAGCGACCCGGTGCAAAGCCGGTGGGACCATATCGTGGGCGAAAAAGAAGAGATCTTCAGCGCCTCTGAAATTACGATCAGGCGGACACCCCAGTTCAAGCGGTTTCTGGAAAACTCGTCGGTGAATCACATCCTGGTCGTCGGCTTTTCGCTCACCAACTGCGATGAGACTGCCGCCATGCTGGCTTTTCATCGCAAACCCGGCGAGCCTGATTTTGATCATGATGATCGTGATTTCGCCCGGCGCTCCGCCCCGCTCCTGCGTCAGGCGGTTCAGGCAAAATACCTCGAAAGCGCCTATGCCCGTCTGAAGAATGCCAACGACGAGCTGTTTGCCTCACACTGTAATGCGCCGTTGGTGCTGGTGGATGAGGACCTGAATGTGCTCAACGCATCGAAAACGGCGTTGACCCACGGGCACTGGACGGTCTTGAAATCCAGCAAAGGGAGATTGCAGGCTTATGCCCGAGATTTCCTGATGTCCAACGAAACCGAAACAACCATAAAGATTGGCGAAGGGCCTTCCACCCGGCACTTTCTGATGAAGCGGACGACCGTTGACGACAACCAGTTCATTCTGTTGTTCAAGGATACCCCGCAGCCATCAAAGACCGCCATTCACCTGATGTTGACACCGCGGCAGTGCGAGGTAGCCGAGCTCGTTGCGAATGGATGTCGAAATTGGCAAATCGCTGAACTGTTGAACGTCAGCGAAAATACCGTCGTCAATCATTTATCGACAATCTACGATAAAGTCGGCATCGGCAGCCGGACTGAACTTGCCGTCAGGTGGAATGCCAGCACCGCCAATGCGTAGCTGACATTCCAAAGCATTTCAGCGACCCGCGCGCATGACGCGGCGCGTTATCAGATGTCTGTCCAATGGGGCGACGGTGTCAAATGATCAGCGGCACCGCCATCGCGCGCCATCTGATACATAAACTTGGCATCGACGATCCCGTCAATTCCGCCCTCGTCATTGAGCCCCACGATGGGCGCGTAGGCAATTGCAAACATCTCCATACCATCACTGTCGGTATCGGGGATGTGGTTCAATCCGCCCGCTTCCAAAATATAATGACCTTCGCGACCGCGATCATCGCCGTAGCCAAAACCACCCTTAGTGATAATCCCCTCCACGGCACCGAGGTGACCATGAACCGGCGCAACGTTGTCAGCCGTAACACGCAAGAACATAGTGAAGCCGCCTGTTTGCGGGTTTATCGCCATGAGTTTGAAGAACGTTCCCTCCATAACCCAGGGCAGCCAGGGCAGTGTTTCCGGATCAAAAAAAGCCGACCCAACCCGGCTGGTTTCCAGGTCCTGGTTCTCGTTCTGCTTCAAAACAGTCGCCATTGTATCTCTCCCAAAGATTGATTCGCCAACACATTGACGGCGAGCCGCAACGCGCAATTCAGCGCGAAAATGCGCCCTCATAAACCTACATACGCGAAGTCATCCAGCCGCACACTAGCAGGAAACCACTATTGAGTTTTCGTGGCCACTCCCCTGAATTGGTCGCCAATTCGGAAAAGTCCGAAAAAAAATATAACGACTTGGGGAGGAATACACAGATGGAAAAGATATCAGCGACGGATAAACCTCGATATTTGCTGGCGACAACATCATTGGCGTTATGGCTCGGCGTATCGCTGCTAACGCCGTCTGCAATGGCGCAAGCGCAACCGGTTCAGGCACCAGCTGAAAACGACACCGAAGATGACGGTGAGACAATGATGGAAGAAATGCTGGTGACGGCAACCCGTCGTGCCGCCAGCGTTCAGGACATCGGGGTTTCGGTGAATGCTTACGATGGCGACGAATTGCGGTTGAACAATATTGATACGACCGAGGATCTGACGCTTCTCACACCCGGGCTTTCGGTAATTGAAGCTGGCGGCGCGCCGCTGGCCGGGCTGGTCGCGATCAGGGGCGTGGCGCAGAATGACTTTGCCGCCCACCTCGAATCCGCCAACGTATTTTACGTCGATGATGCCTATCGTCCTTCCAACGGCGGTAACTTGGCAAACCTCTTTGATATCGCCCGCGTCGAAGTCCTGAAAGGGCCGCAGGGCACATTGTTCGGCCGGAATGCAACCGGGGGTCTGATCCATACCATCACGCAGGACCCGACCGAAGAGTTTGGTGGTTACGTTGAATTGCGTGTGGCTGAGTTCAATACTGTACAGGTTGAAGGCGCGCTTAACGTACCGATCAACGAAACGACCGCCTTCCGGGTCGCCGGTTTTGCATCTCACAATGACGGTTTCATCGAAAATGATATCGGGCCAGATCAGCAGGAAATGGATACCGTTGCCATTCGTGGTAAATTCCTGACCACATTGAACGACCGGATTCGGATAAAATTGCAAGTCGAATACAGCCGTGACGAGTCCGACGCGGCTGGCGGTGCGTTCCCCACGGGTGGTGAACCAGGACCCGACGGGCTCGGCGTCTTCCGCCCCGCCCCGGCCTTTACCGATACCGGTTTTGTCGATGCTGACGGCGATGTCTTCACCGGATCTTTTGATGAAGATGGGTTTTTCCGGCGAGAAGAACTCAATTTGATCGCAGATATTCAGTTTGAGTTCGGTCGCTGGACAATGACCTCGATCTCCGCCTACAACTATATCAGCCTCGATTACCTCGAAGATAATGACCTCACGCCGTTTGATGTCTCGCTGTTCAATCAACCAACGGACCAGCAGACATTCACCCAGGAATTCCGTTTCAACGGCGACTATGATCGCTTCCGAATTACCGCAGGGGCCTTTTATTTGAACCTGTCGGGCGACTTCACCCAGGGATTCCAGATCAACAATCTCGGAAACTTCGCCGATGTTCTCGGTTTACCGCCGTTTCTTCTGGAGGCACTGGGACTGCCGCCGAGCCCGCTACTCGTGCCGCTCGGTCAGTTTCAATTCGCAGATTATTCGCTCGGCACTGATTCATACTCAGCCTATGTGCAAGGAGAATATGATATCTCCGAACGGGTCACGCTGACCGCAGGCGTTCGATACACATATGACACCAAGGACTTCACGTATCTCAACACCTGTCTGAGCTTGATTGGCTCACCGCTGGCCTGTCCGCCGGCGGACCCATTGACCCTCGCTGGAGCCGGGCTGATCGAAGACAGCTCGGATGAAGGCGGTGTCTCCGCCCGCGTGCAGCTTGATTTTCGCGCCACCGAAGACTGGCTGGTCTACGTCAGCTATAACCGGGGCTATAAGGCGTTTAACTATAACGCCGGTTTTGCCGGAGCCGCCCTCGTTGAGGATCTGGTGTTTGATGGCGAAACGCTCAATGCCTATGAGATCGGCAGCAAGCTAGACTTCTGGCAGGGGCGTGCCCGGTTCAACGTCGCCGGTTTCTTCTATGATTATAACGACTATCAGGCGTTCGATCAGCAGGGCGTCAGCTTCATTCTGACAAACCAGGATGCCCGCATTTTCGGTGGGGAAGCTGAGCTTCATCTCACCCCCGGATATGGGCTCGATCTCCGCTTTGGTCTGACCGCAGTGGATACCGAAGTTGAAGATATTCCGATCGCGGGTGTGCTTCAGGACGTCGAAGCGCCACAGGCGCCGAGCGTTGAATTTACCTACACGCTGGCGAAAACCTTCGATACCGAATACGGCACCTTTCGAGCTGGGATCAATGGCAGCTATATTGGCAGCTATTTCTCGCAGCTTTCCAATGCTGAAGTCACGCGCGCGGGCGATAACTTTATCCTCAATGTACGCGGCACCTATACAGCGCCAAGCGGCAATTGGGAGGCGTCGGTCTTTGCCCGCAACGCGCTCAATGACGCGCTTTTGCAATATGCCTTTGACATCACCTTCCCCGGCAA
>JBCDDR010000102.1:0-8850 GCA_039180205.1 Pseudomonadota bacterium
CCTCTTCATCTCTCCCAAAGGCATCAGGTGCCGCCTGGCGTCCGCCTTCCCAAAGGATAACAAGATCCTTTTCTTCGATGCGCCCTTCCTGACGAAGCAGCCCAAGCGTCCACGCTTCGCTGCCAATCACAACGACACGATCGGCTGGCGTAACACCTTCGGGCAGGTCTTCCACATCGGGGGTCGGGAGGTTCAACTTCGCCATAACCGGCTGACGCGCGAGGTCGGTGAGCGCAATGACGTCGGCGGCCGCATTGTTGGCGTGACGTTGGCGGAACCGGGTAAAGCTGATGATCTCAGATGGGACCACCTCAAGGCTCGCACCGCGACCGGGGCCGGCGAGCGCTTCACCGTTGATCTGCTGCCACCAGCTTTTCGACGCTTCATCATAGAGCACCATGTTATTGAAGTATGTGAGCCCCGAAAACTTCAGCTGGGTCGTCTCACCGCCAATGTCTCGTGAGAATACCATGGCTGACGAACAGATCTTGCAATAGCTCACGGCGATATTTTTGCCGCCCAATCGGTCATTGATGATCTGATGGCGCGCAACAACCCGCATCGGATAGGCACGGGTTCGGCCGTTGATCGTTACCTCAATCACGGGCTCAAGTCCGGCAACATATCCGGCAAGCTCAATCGGCAAGTAGCTTGGCCGATCAAGCGATGGCGGTGAATTACGTTCACTGTGAACGGTTAATTTCTGCAGATTAAGCCCCGCCGCGCTCACATCGGTGCTGGGCCAGGACGCGTCGACGGGCTTGATCGTCGTTGCGGAGCGTGCTTGCACACTGATTAACAACGACGCCACCGCCATCGCACAAGCAACGAGTAGGATGCTAAAGGTCACTTTGGTCAGCGAATCGTTCGCCGTCTTGCTCTGGGCTTTTACATCCGCCCGGGCGCGATGAACCTGATTACGATCCGCGCGCGTGGGTTGATGAAAGCGGTCTTCTGTCGAAAGTGTCACGTTGGACTCCTACTCTTTTTCGTTTGGTCGCCGTCTCTAGCCAGATCGTCGTCCCCACCGGATGAGACTTACCCAAGCCCCGCTTCAAAGCAAGACAAACAATGGCAAACCTGCACACCGCGACATTTCGAGCGTATTACATAATGAAGAAAATGGCAGTTCAGTGGGGAGCTTCAAGTCACAACCGTGTTTCGCTGCTCACTTTCCGGTCATGTGTTGAGAGTCCGGCTGAGTGCGCGAACTAAATCCGTGCCGATTCGGCAACGGTACCGATAAGGCGTTGCGGAATTGATGGTTAACGACGCGGAATCAGCTTGATTATGGCAGAAGACCTGGCGTTTACTCTTTCTTAAGAGATTACGCATCGATGACTTCAGTCGCGATGCATCTCTGGTACGGAAGAAAAAAGAGAACGGTACCGCGCGAGCAAATCTTTGGGAAATCATGAGGTTAACGAACCTTGATACGTTCGTGGCTGATTGCTGACTTCCCGCATTTGGATACGTCAGGCCCATGTGAACTGCCACATGGTCGGGGAGTGTGAAGACCGAATCAGCGATGGTTTGGCAGGGTCTCGAAAGTTGATTTTGATCGAATCACTTCGGATTCCGCCTTTTTCGTTAGATTCCCATCTCGCACACAACCTCAGTATATCTCCAAATGGCTGGCACGAATATCACCATAATTCCGTACCGATAGGATTTTGGGGAGTTTGTTGCGGATTGGCCTGATCCCTTGCAGAAGGCGGGCCCGCCTCGCGAATGCTGCGCCCCAGATCTTGAACTGTTTTGATGATCACCATGGTGTTGCCCACAAGGCGATACCAGGGCGTTTGGGGAGTATATTATGGCTAAAAAACATTCGATCATGGCGCGGACAGGCGGAATTGCCTTTGCTGCGTCGCTCTTGGCTTCGCCAGTCATGGCGAGCCCGTTCACCGATTTGTTCATCTTCGGCGACAGTCTCGTTGATGCAGGCAATACGCAGGCCGCGGTGTTGGCGTCCACAGGCGGCACGGTTGATCCCACGCCCGCTGAGGCCGGCTATTTTATGGGTCGGTTTACCAACGGTCCCGACTATACTGATCTATTAAGTCAGTCATTGTTTGGCACATTGACCACGGCATCGCTTTTTGGGGGGGATAATTTCTCCTTTGGTGGTGCACGCGCGCGTGACAATACGCTTGATGCGACGCCCGATCCGGATGGCGGTGACCCGACCCCGACCGGTGATACGCTGCCTGACCTTGTTGCTCAGGTAGATGCCTTTATCGCCAGTGGGAAAGCGGCCGGCGAAGGTTCTTTGGCCGTGATCAATGTCGGCGGAAATGACCTGTTCGATCTCACCTTCGGGAATACAAACGGTCTTTCGGCGGAAGACTTCACGGACGAAATCATCGAGGCGATCACCTCACAGGTCGAACGTTTGGATGAAGCTGGTGTCGGCAATATATTGGTTGCTGGCATCCCTGATGTTGGGGGGGTCCCGATTGTGCTTGAAGCCGGTTTAGGCGACGCCGGGCGGGCAAATTCTCTCGAAGTGGCACCAATGCTCGAAGATGCGCTTGCCGAACTTGACTTGGATGCGAACCTTTCAACCTTTGACTTCATTGGTCTATTCGATGACGTGCTCGCAAACCTCGAAGTGTTTGGTCTGCCTGCCGACCTCGACCTGACCACGCCGTGTCTCGTCGGAACAGGCGGCGGTGCGCCCGACGTTGATTGTACAAGCTTTGCATTCTTTGATGGTGTGCACGTGACCGCGCCGTTCCACGAGATCATCTTTGATGAGGTGTCTAGCATTCTTGGCCTGGACGCCGTCGATGTTCCCGCGCCGGGCGCTGTCGGGCTGATGTTATTTGGGCTTGGTGGTTTGGTCGCTGCGCGTCGTCGCAACGCTGCCTGATCAAATAGGTCAACAGAATGAGATGAGCGGGGGCCATGTGCCCCCGTTTTTTGTGAGGAATACCGTCATTTGTACGAGCCGCAAGGACGCGGTGCTTGCAAAACCCTTTGCAATTCAAAAGCCGATCGGTTTTGACTTCTCGCCATGACGATGACCCAAAAATCGATCGCGGGCGAACCGAACGATCAAGACATCGAGGTCGGCGGGCTTCGGGTTGAAAATTTACATTTGGAGCGCGCGGGAATAGAACTCCAGCCCTCGCTCGCCTTTGCGATTGCGCCCGGCGAAAGTATCGCACTGATGGGCCCGAACGGGGCGGGAAAAACAAGCCTTTTGCGTGTCCTGGCCGGGATCGCGCGGGCCCGTTTCGGGGATATCACCGTCAAGGGTGTCGATGCCTGCGAGGACCCGGAGGGCTATCGTGCCCACGTCGCCATGGTCGGGCACGCGGTTGCGATGAAACCCGCACTCAGTTTGCGTGATAATCTGGCATTCTGGTACCGCTATTTTCGGCGCAAATCGATAGATCAGGATGAATTTGATACGGCCTTAGAAGCCGTAGGTCTCGCCGCGCTCGCCGATGTGAATGTGGGTGTGTTTTCGGCGGGCCAACGCCAGCGCGCGCAACTGGCGCGGCTTTTGGTGACCAACGCTTCACTTTGGTTGCTCGATGAACCGACCACGGCGCTCGACACGCGCAGTATCGAGCGTCTCGCTGAAATCGTCGAAACCCATCGCGCTGCCGGGGGGATGGTGTTAACCGCAACACATCAAACGCTGCCCTATCCGGTTGACCGTCAAATCATTCTGGAAAGTGGCCGCTTATGAGCCCCTTTCTTACCCTGGTTGGGCGCGACCTTTCCCTCGCCTGGCGCAACGGCGGCAGTGCGGGACGTGCGCTCGCCTTTTTTGTGCTCAGCATCAGCTTCTACCCCTTCGCCATTGGCGCAGATCTCGATCGATTATCCACAGTGGCGCCGGGTTTGATCTGGGTCTCGGCGTTGTTTGCCTGTTTCCTGTCGCTCGATCAGATGCTGCACGGCGATTTCGAGGATGGCAGCCTTGATGGTCTCGCCGCCGGGCCGCTCGGCCTTGTTTCGGTTGTGGCGGCGAAGGTCTTGGCGCATTGGCTTGGGACCGGGCTTCCCCTCGTCGCTGTGGCCCCTATGCTCGGGCTCACACTTGGGCTGCCTAACGGTGTTTATGATGAACTCGTGCTGAGCCTGCTGGTCGGAACCCCCGCGCTCAGTCTGATGGGTGTGGTTGCGGCATCACTCACTGTGGCGATGCGCCGCGCGGGATTTTTGCTCGCGCTGCTTGTCCTGCCTTTTTACGTTCCAACATTGATTTTCGGCGCAGGGGTTGTGAGCGCTGCCGTGTCTGGAACCTCTATTGTGGCACCGTTGCAGTTTTTAGGCGCGGTCACGTTGATTTTTCTCGTCGTGGCGCCGCCCGCCGCTGCTGCTGCGTTACGTTTGGCACTCGAATAGGCTGCCCATTGATCAAAAAATTGACGCCGCAGAGTGTCGCAAAGAACCGACAGCGCTTGCCGCTCTGCGCCAGGAAAGGTATCTCTTTAGTGCTATGGAACGTTTTGCCAATCCCGCGCGCTTTTTGCGCCTCGCCCGCATACTCCTGCCCTGGTTCGCGGGCATAACGATTCTTTCACTCGCGGCGGGACTTTACTTCGGCCTTGCCGTGTCGCCTGCTGATTATCTTCAGGGGGAAAGCGTACGGATTATGTTTGTGCATGTGCCGTCAGCCTGGATGTCGATGTTTGTTTACGCCTTTATTGCCGTATCGGGCGCGGTTGTGCTGGTCTGGCGACACCCGCTGGCCGAGGTGGCGGGCAAGGCGGCGGCGCCGATTGGTGCTGTATTTACCGCGCTCGCCCTCTTTACGGGTTCGCTCTGGGGGCGGCCCACCTGGGGCACCTGGTGGGAGTGGGACGCCCGGATGACGTCGGTGTTGGTGCTCTTTTTCATTTATCTTGGGTATATGGGGCTTTGGAAAGCGCTTGAAGATGACGGGCGCGCCGGGCGCGCGACTGCGATTCTCGCCCTCGTTGGTGCCGTTAATCTGCCGATTATCAAATTTTCGGTCGATTGGTGGAATACGCTGCACCAACCAGCCAGTGTGTTTCGCGTTGACGGCCCGACAATACACCCTTCGATGCTTTTGCCGCTTGCGTTGATGGCGGTCGCCGCTCAATTTTATTTTGCGACAGTGCTGATTTGGCGCATGCGCGCCGAGCTTGCGGATCGTAAATTAAAGGCGCTCGCTCGCCAACGAGCATTGAGCGCAGGATAATCTAAAGGCGACAAGGACAGAATGGACCCGATCCCTTTTATTATAACGAGCTACGTGGTTGTGCTGGGCGTGTTGATTTCGCTTGCCGCAATAAGCCTTTCGGACGTCGACCGCAAGGAACGCGCAGCCCGGCTCGCTGAAAAGCGGCCAAAGCGCGCGCGGCGGGCGTTTGTGCCACCAACGTCGACGAACCACTCTGACGCAAGCTAGGAAGGGCCTGCCCTATGAAACGAAAACATCGTCGGTTGCTGGGTGTTGTCGCCGGGCTCAGCGTCCTCGGGGTGGCAACCGCGCTGATTCTATCCGGTATAAGCTCCGATCTCACCTTTTTTCGCTATCCGCATCAGTTGGCGAGCGAAGCGCAGGGCACCGCGCAGGTATACCGCGTTGGTGGGTTTGTGCTGGAAGGCAGCCACAGCAAAGAGGCGGACGGCGTCACCCATCGGTTCCACGTTTATGACAACAGCCACAAAGTGTTAGTGCGGTATCGCGGTTTGGTCCCCACTCTTTTTGCCGAAGGTCAGGGTGTCATCGTGGAGGGCAAACTTCATCAGGCCGGGTTTTTGGAAGCCAAGAAGGTGCTCGCCAAGCATGATGAGAATTATGTGCCTAAGGAAATCGCAGATCTGGGTGGGCGTCCCGAAAGCGGCCTGAAGGTCGAGGCAGCGGCATTGATTGATGCGCTGTCAGCGACGGGCCCGCAAGCACGCGGACAAGGTGATGAGACCTCATGACGGCTGAAATCGGACATTTCGCGCTCATCCTGGCCTTCATGGTGGCAATCGTGCAGGCCAGCGTCCCGCTTTTGGGGGCGGCACGCGGCAATGCGGCGTGGATCGCACTGGCACCGCGCACGGCAATTGTGCAGGCTCTTCTCGTGCTGGTCGCCTTCGCCGCACTCATGTGGGGCTATATTATCTCGGACTTTTCAATCGAGAATGTTGCCGTCAATTCGCACACTGCCAAACCGCTGATCTATAAAATTTCGGGAACCTGGGGTAATCATGAAGGCTCACTGCTATTGTGGGCATTGATGCTGACCGGTTTTGGTGCCGCTGTTGCCCTCACCACCGGCGCGCTGCCGGATGATTTTCGCGCGCGCGTGCTCGCGGTTCAGGCGATGATCGGGGTCGGTTTTATCGCCTTCATCCTGTTTACATCGAACCCGTTTGCGCGGCTTGACCCTGCGCCAATCCAGGGTAATGGGCTTAACCCGTTGCTACAGGACCCGGGTCTCGCCATTCATCCACCCTTTCTTTATCTTGGCTATGTCGGATTTTCGGTCGCCTTTTCCTTTGCGGCGGCTGCGCTGATTGAAGGTCATGTCACACCGGCCTGGGCCCGCTGGGTGCGCCCCTGGGCCTTGGCCGCATGGGGCGCGCTGAGTATCGGTATCGGTCTTGGCTCCTGGTGGGCCTATTATGAACTGGGCTGGGGCGGCTTCTGGTTCTGGGACCCGGTTGAAAATGCATCGGTAATGCCCTGGATTGCGGGCACGGCGCTCATCCACAGCATCATTTCGGTTGAAAAGCGCGATACTCTGAAACGCTGGACGATCCTTCTCGCGGTGCTCGCGTTTTCCTTGAGTTTGCTGGGTACATTCATCGTCCGCTCGGGCGTTCTCGTTTCGGTGCATGCTTTTGCGACCGACCCAACCCGCGGCGTCTTTATTCTGGCTTTCCTTGCAGTCGCCGTTGGCGGTGCGCTCACGCTTTATGCCTGGCGCGCGCCCAGACTGTTACCGGGCAGTCTGTTTGCGCCGATCAGCCGCGAGGGCGGGCTTGTGCTCAACAATCTGATCATGTGCACCGTGCTCGCCACCGTTTTCGTTGGCACACTCTATCCCTTGTTTCTCGACGCGCTGGGTGGGGAAAAAATCTCGGTCGGACCGCCATACTTCAACGCGATTGTGGGCAAGCTGGCGATAGTGTTGGCCTTCTTCATGTCGGTTGGCCCCGAACTGAGTTGGAAGCGTGCGAAACTCAATCTTGTGTGGCGCGCCATGAGCGTTTCTGCGGTCGTCACGCTGCTCTTCCTGATTGGACTTTTGCTGTGGAAGCCGGAAACCCCGGTGATGGGTGCGGTTGGCATGGCGGCGGGTGTATGGCTTTTGACCGCTGTCAAACGCGATGGCATTTTTAAATTGCTAGGGCCGAAACGAGAGCTTGCCGGTATTTTCACGCGGCTTCGGCGATTGAGCCCCGGGTATTGGGGGATGCAGACTGCCCATGGCGGCGTGGCTGTCATCCTGTTTGCGATCAGTGCCGCGGGTGCTTTTGAAATCGAGGTTCTCGACGTTATGAAGCCGGGCGACAGCCGCACCCTCGGGAAATATGAATTCGTCTTTGATGGTATCCGCGCGCGTGCAGGCGAAAACTATACCGCGATCGAAGGCGGGTTTCGTGTGTCTAAGGACGGTGAGCTTGTCGCCCCGCTGTACCCCCAAACGCGCACCTATACGAGCCCCACGATGACAACCACTGAGGCGGCCATTCACCCTTTGATCTTCGCCGATTTGTTCGCCGTTGTGGGTGAGCCGGTCGCCGAGGGCTGGACCGTCCGGCTTTATGTAAAACCCTTCATCTCTTGGCTGTGGGTAGGCATTATCGCGCTTGCCATTGGTGCCGTGATTTCGATGAGTGATCGGCGGCTTCGGCTCGGCTTACCAGCGAGACGCACGGTTGCCCCTGCAAAACCCGTGGGCGCCCTACAGCCAGAACCCGCAGAATAATCGGATCGAATTGGTCATGCGTCCTATACATCTTGCTCCGCTTGCTGCCTTTTTCGGCCTCGCGCTGGCTTTGGGGTACGGGCTCACCCAAGACCCCTCGAAGCTTGAGTCGGCGCTGATCGGGAAATCCGTTCCTGCGTTTGAACTGCCGGGACTTGATGCAGCGGCGGCCGGGCTTACCTCGGCTGATCTTGCCACCGGCGAACCACAATTGCTGAACGTGTTTGCCAGCTGGTGCGCGCCGTGCCGGATCGAACATCCGCAGCTCAATACGCTTGCGGAAATGGGCGTGCCCATCCACGGGCTCAATTGGCGAGATAGCGCGGAAAATGCGCAGGCCTTTCTTGATGAACTCGGCAATCCTTTTCAAAAAATCGGGTTCGATGACAAAAGCCGGGTTGTGATTGATTTTGGAATCGCAGGCGTACCTGAGACCTTTGTGATTGATGGGGCGGGAAAAATTGTCCACCGCCATGTCGGCCCGATTATGGAGCGCGACCTTGAGCGCACGATCCTGCCGCTTCTTGAAAAGCTTGGGCGGCCGCAATCATGATGGCGCGCTTAAAGTCCGTTTTCGCCGCCGTCTACTGCGTGCTGATCTTTTCCCTCACAGGCGCTTCGGCTTTTGCGACGGGTGTCGATGTTGAGGTGCTGGAGGATCCCGCCAAGGAGGCCTTCGCGCGCGAGGTGATGGCGGGCATTCGCTGCCTTGTCTGCCAAAACCAGTCAATCGATGATTCGAATGCCGATCTCGCTCGCGATCTACGGCAGCTGGTGCGTGAACGCCTGCTGGCTGGCGACACTGACGAGGAAATTCTTGCCTTCGTCACCGAACGCTACGGCGATTTCGTCTTGCTGTGCCCACCGATGAAGCCATCGACCTGGCTTCTCTGGTATGGCCCCGTCGCCATCTTTGTGCTGGCTGGCATCGCCG
>JBCDDR010000103.1:0-8758 GCA_039180205.1 Pseudomonadota bacterium
CCGGTCTGGACGGTTGAGCGTCAGTCGCGCGATCCCGTCGTCCCGCGAAAATTCGATCGTTTCAAATGTCATCAATGTTTGCCCCCAAAAGCAAATCCACGCACCGCGTCTTTGGTGTTTTTCTTATATTTCACGTTGCGGTGTTGATTATAGCTATATAATAGAACGATTGGTCGGTCAATTCACGAAATTCCATTTTGTCGCGGGCCGATGAATTGGGGTATGTCAAGAGAGGGGAGCCTATGGCTGAAGCGTTTATTTGTGATGCTGTCCGCACGCCGATCGGTCGTTACGCAGGGGCATTGTCGCGTTTGCGGACCGATGACCTGGCGGCGGTTCCCTTGCGGGCACTTGCCGATCGGCATCCCCAATTTGCCGAGGATGGCGTCGATGATATCATTCTCGGATGTGCCAATCAGGCGGGCGAAGACAACCGAAATGTTGCGCGCATGGCAGCTCTTCTCGCTGGTTTTGGTGAACGCGCGCCAGGCACTACGATTAACCGACTTTGCGGATCAGGGATGGATGCCGTGACGTTCGCCGCCCGCGCGATTAAGGCCGGTGAGGCCGACCTGATCATCGCTGGTGGTGTCGAGTCGATGTCGCGCGCGCCGTTTGTGATGGGCAAGACCGATAGGGCTTTTTCTCGTGATGCTCAAGTGTTTGATACCACAATCGGGTGGCGGTTTGTGAACCCCCTGATTGAGCGTCAATTTGGGACCGATTCGATGCCCGAAACCGCCGAGAATGTTGCTAAAGAGTTTGGTGTTTCACGCGAAAGCCAGGATGTTTTTGCCGTCCGTAGCCAGGAAAAAGCGGCCAAGGCGCAGGCGTCCAGGGGATTCGATACCGAGATCGTTCCGGTTCAAATTCCGCAGCGCAAAGGTGATACAATCGTGGTGACGAGCGACGAACACCCAAGGGCTACGAGCATTGAAAAGCTGACGGCCTTAAAGCCCATCGTTAAGGCAGGCGGCACAATCACCGCAGGCAATGCCTCTGGCGTGAATGATGGGGCGGCGGCTATCATCGTTGCCTCCGAAACCGCTATTCGAAGGTTTGGTTTAACACCCCGGGCACGTATCGTGGCGGGAGTCAGTGTTGGCGTTCCGCCGCGGATCATGGGCATTGGTCCGCTCACCGCGTCGCAAGCGATTTTGGAAAAAACGGGCCTGGCGCTAGGCGACGTCGATGTAATCGAGATCAACGAGGCCTTCGCCTCCCAAGCGCTTGCGACCCTACGGGGGTTGGGTCTCGCTGACGATGCTGAGCATGTCAATCCGAACGGTGGCGCAATCGCACTTGGCCACCCCCTCGGCATGTCGGGTGCGCGCTTGATCCAGACCGCAACCGAAGAACTACACCGGCAGGATGGTCGCTACGCGCTTTGTTCGATGTGCATTGGGGTGGGACAGGGGATCGCAACCATGATTGAAAGGGTTGCGTGAGGCTAAATGTCAGGTTTTAATTGATTGACCAATCGGTCGATTTATTATACGGATTGTTATTAGAGCAATCCGAGCGGAGCCAATGATGTACGCACAGATGGTAAAATCCACTGGTCAACGGGTACGATCTATTGAGGAGATGGAGGGCGAGGAGCGCGCCTTTCAGGAGCGTATTGACGACGGCCAAAAGATAGAGCCGAAAGAATGGATGCCCGAGGGGTATCGCAAAACACTCATCCGCCAGATTTCGCAGCACGCGCACTCGGAAATTGTTGGGCAGCTGCCTGAGGCGAATTGGATTACACGTGCGCCCAGCCTGGAACGCAAAGCGATCCTGCTCGCCAAAGTCCAGGATGAGGCCGGGCACGGGCTTTATCTTTATTGTGCCGCTGAAACACTTGGCGTTTCCCGCGACGAGATGACGGAACAATTGCTCAGCGGCAAGGCAAAATACTCATCGATCTTCAATTACCCCACGCTGACCTGGGCCGACGCTGGCGCCATTGGCTGGCTCGTTGATGGCGCGGCGATCATGAATCAGGTGCCATTGCAGCGCTGTTCCTATGGCCCCTACAGCCGGGCGATGATCCGCATATGCAAGGAAGAGAGTTTCCATCAGCGTCAGGGCTTCGACATTATGATGAAGCTATGTCAGGGCACCGAAGCGCAGAAGGATATGGCGCAGGACGCGCTCAATCGCTGGTGGTGGCCGTCGCTGATGATGTTTGGTCCGCCGGATGACGCATCGGTCCATTCCGCGCAATCGATGGCCTGGAAAATTAAGCAGAATTCAAATGACGAGTTGCGCCAGAAGTTTGTCGACCAAACCGTACCGCAGGCCGAATATCTCGGGCTCAAAGTACCGGACGAGGACCTGAAATGGAATGAGGCGCGCGGCTCCTATGATTTCGGTACCATTGACTGGGATGAATTTTTCGAAGTGATCGCAGGAAATGGGCCTTGCAATCAGGAACGTTTGGGAGCGCGACAAAAGGCCTGGGACGAAGGTGCCTGGGTTCGTGAGGGGCTGATGGCACACGCGGAAAAAAAGCGTTTTTCTCAGATCGCCGCAGAGTAGGGGGACATAGCAATGTCATCAGAATGGCCGCTCTGGGAGGTGTTTATCCGGGGTCAACACGGTCTCAGTCACCGTCATGTCGGTAGCCTTCATGCCCCTGATTCGGAGATTGCGCTCCGCAATGCACGCGATGTGTACACGCGGCGCAACGAAGGAGTGTCGATTTGGGTGGTTCCGGCGAGCGCGATCACTGCAAGCGCGCCAAGCGATAAGGGGCCGCTGTTTGATCCCTCGAATGCGAAGGTCTATCGCCATCCAACCTTTTTCGACATTCCTGAGGAAGTGGGGCACATGTGATGGGCCACCCGAAGACGAAATCCGATCTGCACCACTTCGTGACACGCATGGGCGACAATGCGCTTATCCTCGGGCAGCGCGTGTCCGCGTGGTGTGGTCATGCGCCGGTGCTTGAGGAGGATATCGCCCTTGCCAACATGGCGCTCGACCTTATCGGCCAGGCTACGCTGTGGCTCGGCTATGCTGCTGAGATCGAGGGTGAGGGCCGCACCGCCGATGACTATGCGTTTTTGCGTGATGAACGGCAATTTTATAACTGTCTGCTGGTGGAAACCCCAAACGGCAATTTCGGCGATACGCTGATGCGTCACTTCCTGTTCGATAGCTGGCACTATTTCATGCTCAAGGGGCTGGAAAGCTCGACTGATCTGCGGGTTGCTGAAATTGCGCAGAAGGCCTCGAAAGAAGCGCGCTATCATATCGAGCGGTCAACTGATCTGGTAATTCGGCTCGGCGACGGTACGCCTGAAAGTCATGCTAAAATGCAGGCAGCACTTGATCGGCTCTGGCCGTTCACCGGTGAACTCATCACTGCGGACGATATTGACAATGCGATGGCAGAGACAGGAATAGCGCCGGATCTAAAAGAGGTCGCTGGGCAATTTTCCGACCATGTGAAACGCGTCCTTCCCGAGGCGAAGCTGATGCTGCCGGAGGGCGTATACATGCGCACCGGCGGCAAAACCGGTGTTCATTCAGAAGCGATGGGTTATTTGCTCGCTGAGATGCAGTCGGTCGCCCGCGCTCACCCCGGTGCCACCTGGTGACGATTGCCATGGTATCGGCACGCCAGAGCGCGACAGGCCTCCCCACGGTCGAGGATATTTGGGCTTGGCTGGCTGACGTGCCTGACCCTGAAATTCCTGTGATCTCAGTGCGTGATCTGGGAATTGTCCGCGCCGTGGATGAAAATAATGGTCGTTTTGTTGTGACCGTGACGCCGACCTATTCAGGGTGCCCGGCTACCGCGGTTATCGCGCTTGATATCCAGGCGGCATTGCGCGCGCGGGGCTGCAACAACGTAGAGATTAAAACCCGGTTATCGCCCGCCTGGACCACGGATTGGATCACCGCCGAAGGACGCGCAAAACTGCTCAGTTACGGGATCGCCCCGCCCGAGGGGCAGGCGACCTGTGCGGGTATGCTCAGCCTTTCAGGCGTGGCGCCCCAAGAAATCCAATGCCCGCGGTGCCAATCGACCGACACCGAGCGCGTTAGCCAATTCGGCTCAACGCCCTGCAAGGCGAGCTATCGCTGCCGCACGTGCCTGGAACCTTTCGACTATTTCAAAGCGATTTAACCGATAGCTTGAGACCCAAACAATGCCCCAGTTTCACCCCTTGCGCGTCGCCGAGATTCAAAAAGAAACCCGCGACGCCGTTGTTGTGACCTTAGAGCCTTCTGCCGAAAGCAAGGCTGCATTTCGCTATATCCAGGGGCAATATCTGACTTTCAAAAAAAACTTTGCGGGTGAGGAGTTGCGTCGGAGCTATTCGATCTGCAGCGGCGTTGACGAGGACATCCTGCGTGTTGGGATCAAGAAAGTTGATGGCGGTTGGTTCTCCACCTGGGCGAATGAAGAGCTTGCGGTGGGTGATATTCTGGAGGTGATGCCGCCAGCGGGGCGCTTCTATACCGAGCTTAAGCCCGAGCAGGAAAAAACCTATGTGGGCTTCGCCGGGGGCAGCGGGATAACGCCCGTTCTTGGTACGATTAAAACGATCCTGGCCACTGAACCGAAATCCAAATTTACGCTGGTTTATGGCAACCGTTCGGTCAATTCGATTATGTTTCGCGAAGCACTTGAGGATCTGAAAAATCAATATATGCAGCGCTTTAGCGTTATTCATATCCTTGAACAGGATGCCGCGGACGCAGAGCTTTTCAATGGTCGGGTTGATGGTGCCAAATGCGACCAATTGTTTGCGCATTGGATCGATGTCCGGGCGATCGATACAGCGTTTATTTGTGGGCCTGAACCAATGATGCTGGCGGTTTCCGAGCGGTTACAACATCACGGCCTTGATAAGGCAGACATCAAGTTCGAGCTCTTCAAGAGCACACCGCCCGCCAAAGCCCGATTGAAGTCGAGCACCAACGCCAACGAAAAACGGCAGGTGAGGGCCACCATCATTCTCGATGGGGCAACGCGCAGCATCGATATGCCAGCTGCGGGTACGCCGATCGTTCAGGCTGCGCTTGATGCCGATATCGAGGTGCCGTTCTCATGCCGTGCCGGGGTCTGTTCAACCTGCCGCGCCAAGGTGGTTGAGGGCGAAGTTGAAATGGTGGCGAACTATGGTCTGGAAGATTATGAGGTCGAACAGGGCTTTGTGCTGACCTGCCAGTGCTATCCGCTTACCGATCAGGTCACCGTCGATTATGACCAGCACTGATCCTTTACTTGCTGCGGACATGATCATCGGTGTTTGTGGTGCTGGCACAATGGGGACTGGTATCGCACAGGTCGCTGCCCAAGCCGGTCACCATGTGGTGGTGTTTGACACGAATTCCGAAATGCTCACCCGCGCGCGCGCTACTTTGGATGCGACAGCAAAAAAGCTCTTCAGCCGCGGCAAACTCAATGCCGTCGAGGCCGAAGCGCTTGCGGCCCGTGTTCGCTGGACGAATGCTATCGAGGATCTGGCATCGGCTGGTCTTGTGATTGAGGCAATCGTCGAAAAGCCTGAAGTCAAGACAGACCTTTTTTCTCAATTGGAAGTCACGTTGGCGACTGACGCCGTGATCGCCACAAATACTTCGTCGCTATCGGTAACCGAATTGGCTGCATCGCTCACTCATCCTGAACGCTTTCTTGGACTTCATTTTTTCAACCCCGCGCCGATCATGAAGCTGGTGGAGGTAGTCCCCGCGCTCGCCACCGGGAGCAGATATCTAAACGCCGCCACCGCGCTGATGACAAGTTGGGGTAAGGTCGCGGTCGTCGCAAAGGACGTGCCTGGGTTTATCGTCAACCGCGCCGCGCGGCCCTTTTATGGTGAAGGGTGGCGTGCCTATGAAGAAGGTGCTGCCGACGCGGCGACCATAGACTATCTCTATCGTGAACTCGGTCGCTTTCGTATGGGGCCGTTGGAACTCGGTGATCTCATCGGCCACGACATCAATGGTACGGCTGCTCGCTCGGTTTTTGATGCCTATTTCGGTCGCACGCGCTTCACCCCCTCACTTGCACAGCAGGCCCTGGTTGCAGGTGGTCGACTGGGCCGCAAGTCGGGTCTGGGCGTCTATGAATATGGCGAGAGCGCGCCAAAGCCGGTTCCCCAATTTGATTACACTGCGGGCGCGGAGACAACTGAAGGCTCGGCCCACACTGGGATTGGAGACTTGTTCGAACCGAATAACGCCAAAGATTTCATCACTTTCGAAGGCGTGCTCGTGGGGTATTCATCCGGTTTTTCGGCGCGGGCGGAAAAGGCACATCGGGGGCAGCCGGTGGTGATATTCGAGTGCACGACGGATGGGACCTGCACCACGATCGCCTGTGCGGTGTCTTGTGACCAGGCTCGGCAGGCGGCCTTATCGCTGGCGCAGGCGACCGCAAGAAACCTGGTTATCGTGAAAGATCGCCCCGGCCTGATCGTTTTTCGCACCTGGCTACAGCTTTTGAACGCCGCTGCGGATATCCTACGTGATCAGGTTGCTGCGGCTGACTCGGTTGATCAGGCGCTGATGTATGGGGTCAACTATCCGATGGGCCCCTTTGGCTGGGCAAAGCAGTATGGGTTTACTCGTGCGGTGGCGGCGTTGGACAATATCGCTACTGAGACCGGCAATGAGACGTATCGTCCCAATGAGGTTCTGAGGGACCTCGCACGAGGTGAGGGATGAGTAACCCCGATCATTTGCTTGCTGACCATCCCGCTTCGGGTGTGGCTCGCTTGACCCTCAACCGCCCGGATAGGCGCAATGCGCTCAGCACGCCATTACTGCATGATCTCGCGGTAGCGATGGAAAGGGCGGATGCCGACCATGCCATCCGATGCATCGTTGTAACTGGCGGCGAAACTGTTTTTGCCGCAGGCGCTGACATCAACGAAATCGCGGATAAAGACCCTGGCGGTGGACTTGCGGATCTAAGACCAGGCTCATGGCAACGCATCCGCGATATTCGAACGCCAGTTGTCGCAGCGGTCGAGGGCTATTGCCTGGGTGCCGGCAATGAGCTTGCCATGTGTTGCGATATTATCGTTGCGGGTCGCGATGCGAAATTTGGCCAGCCGGAAACCAACCTGGGAATCATTCCCGGTGCTGGAGGCGGCGCGACACTTACCCGTTTGGTGGGGCGAGCGCGAGCAATGCATATGGTGCTGACCGGATCATTCTTATCGGCGGAAGAGGCGCTCGACTGTGGCCTGATTGCAGAGCTTGCGGAAACAGGCAAAGCAAACGCCCGCGGGGTGGATCTGGCGACAGTGATCGCCAGTCGTGCGCCGCTCGCGATGCAGCAGGCGAAAGCGGTGGTTCGCGCAGCATACGAAACCACTCACACCGCGCATCTCAGTTTCGAACGCCAAGCATTTTCGCTTCTGCTAGGCACCGCCGATAAGCGCGAAGGGATTGAAGCCTTTCTCGAAAAGCGCAAACCAAATTGGCGAGGGGCGGATACCGAATGAGCAACTGGGAGTAACCGGCAACGGGATCACACGAGGCCCCCAGCCAAGCTTTAGCCCACTCAACAGGGCTGCGATCACCGTCGCAAATCCGTATGAGCCGCTGGACCACCCGAATGGGTCAGGTCGCGATGGCCTTCTGAAAATGACCGATCCGCTGGGATCATTTATGCACACATCGACTGAGGGGTCTCATCGGGCAGTTCAGAGGGTTCGACGACTTTATCTTCGTGATATCTAGCGACGATCCGTTCGATAAAATCTGTGTTTGTGTCATCGAACCGGACCCTGACAATTTGTTTTGAAATACTCAGAACAGTTCCTGTAACCTCACCACCTTCAATAGAAATTTTGGTTGTTATCCGTTCAACAAGGCCTTTGATATGGTCGGGGTTGTTAAAGACAATTTTCGCCCCGCCAACCGACAGGTTTTCGCAAACTGCATCCAAGGTTATCTGGCCGGGCAATGAAACTTTGACTGGCAAATTTATGTCAACGCGCGGACTTTTTCGCCGGCTGACCATTGGTGTAGCATTGCGCAGCATCCGCACCAGGTGCTCACGGGAGGCGGCAGTTGTGATCGACAACCCATCGGCGATCCCCTGCACGAACGCCGCAAGCCCGATCGAGTCCATGGCTTTCATGTCAACCGATGATAACCGATCTGCCAGATCATCGATGGCCTGGCGCGTGCCAACGACACTGTCTGCAATTTCTGCGACCGAGTTTGTTTGGCTCTCGATCGAACGGTTGATTTCAAGCGCCCCTGAGTCAATTCGCCCGATTTGCTCAGATACATTGCCGATGCTTTGGACCGCGCCTTCCACTTCGCGAATGATCGCTTCAATCCCCTCGGTGATCCGTTCGGTGAGGGAAGCGGTCTGCGTTGATAGGCTTTTGACCTCAGCCGCGACAACACTAAAACCCTTTCCGGCATCGCCAGCCCGCGCCGCTTCAATCGTCGCGTTAAGGGCCAATAGATTGGTCTGAGAGGCAATGGTGTTGATGTCTTCAACGACCGATGCGATCTCTGAAGTCCTTGTTTTGAGTGATGAAACCACATTTTTACTGGTTTCACTCGATGCCACTGCCGCTTTGGTCAGTTCGGATGTTTTCTGGCATTCACCCAGGATAAACTCGATTGATGCCTTGAGAGCTGAGGTAGCTTCCGTCACCGTTTCAGAATTGCTTTGCGCTGTTTGCGCTTGCATTGTCGCTTCGCTGGTCTCTTCGCTCACTGCCTCAGCGGCCTTGTTGAGGCTGTCTGCGGCCTCGCTCAGGTTACCGGCTTCGTTCCCAAGCGA
>JBCDDR010000104.1:0-8707 GCA_039180205.1 Pseudomonadota bacterium
GATAGCGTTGTCGAAGATGGTGATGAGACATCGTCAGGGAATGTGCTGACGAATGACACCGACGTTGATGGCGACGCACTCACCATTACGGGTATCGCCGCAGGCAGCAGCACAGGCACCGTGGGCTCGGCTTTCTCCGGATCATTCGGTACGCTCACCTTGAACGCCGATGGCAGCTTCTCGTACGCACTCACGGCGGGCGGGGCGAGCGCGGGTGATGCAACCGAAACTTTCACCTACACTGTCAGCGATGGTACCGCGACCGACACCGCGACGTTGACCTTCGACGTCACCGGCGTGAATGATGCGGTCACGGCGGTTGCTGACAGCGATGCCGTCACCGAAGATACCGACCTCACGGCCACCGGCAGTGTTCTCAGCAACGATATCGATCCTGATCCTGATGACACGCTGACGGTCACCGAGGTGAACGGCGATGGGGACTCGGTCGGTACCGATATTGTCGGCAGCTTCGGAACCTTCTCGATCGATGCAGATGGAAGTTACAGCTACACACTCGACAATGCGGCGACGGCCATTCAGTCTCTCGGCGTTGGCGAAACCGAAACCGACTCGATCAGCTATACGGTTAGTGATGGCGAGGGGACCTCGGATACGGAAACGCTAACGATCACGATCAATGGGTCGAACGACGCACCCGTGGCTGGAGACGACTTTACTGTAACAATCAGTGCTGCCTTTGAGCTCAATCCCTTAATTGATGATCCGGTTGATCCCGATGGTGATGCGATCACCGTGACGTTCACCGAAATCCCAAACACAGCCGAGGTTGGCCTTACTCTTGATGGTGAGGCGGTGACCGAGGGGCTCAGTATCCCCGCATCATCGGATGCAACATTAGAAGCAATCCCGGTTGCTGGTTTTGACGGCACGACGTCCCTAACGCTGACTTATAGCGATGGAAACGGCGGGACAGATACGCAAGTCATTACGATCATTGTCGATGATGCGCCGAATACCCCGCCCGAAACTGGGGACGATTTCTCTGTCGCCGCGGACGGGACAACAGCGGTCGCGCTCGGGATCGAAGCGCCTACCGATGCCGAAGGGGGGCTGCTGACAATCACAATCGATGAGCTGCCGAGCGCCGGTATTCTTCGCCTTGAGGATGGGACCGAGGTGACGTCAACGACGACGCTTACCATTGCAGATCTTACGGGTCTTACTTTTGAAGGGACCGCGACCGATTTCGGTCTGGCGGGTCAATTCGTCTATAGCGTTACGGATACCGCGGGGGCCAGCGACGATCAAACCGTGACGCTTTCGGTGGTCACCGATACAGTCTCGCTTGACGGCCTGACAGGGTCGAATGGCTCAGCCTTCAATTCAGGGGCAACCACGGTCAGTGCCGCTGGGATCGCGATTGGTGGCGATGGTGATGTTGATGGTGATGGGTTCGACGATCTGATTTTCGGGATACCCGGCAGCGAAGGCACCGAGGGCGGTGCTGCAAGCGACGGGGTGGCCATCGTGCTTTTCGGAAGTGCCGACGGATTTTCCGCAGACGCGAGCCTTCTGGCCCCCACAAGCGATTTCCTCGCATTCAATGCGCCCGCAACTGGCAGCCTTGTGGGGACATCGGTCGATATTGCCGGCGACTTCAACGATGATGGCTTTGACGATATCGCAATCGGCGCGGTGGGCGTTGGTGCGGCGGGCGTCTTGTCTGGGTCAACCTTTTTGATCGGCGGCTCTGCGTCGCGAACTGCGCCTGATTTGGGAAGCTCCGATACCGGCCTCAGCCTACAGATCAATGGGCTCTCCGCAAGTGAGCAGTTCGGTACCGATGTGGCTCTGGTTGGCGATGTCAACAATGATGGCATTGACGACTTTGGTGCCGCCGCCGCATTCAACGATGGGTTAGGCGGTGTCGCGGCCGATGCCGGCATTGTGGGGATTGCGTTCGGGTCAACCGAACCATTCCCGGATGTATTGAGCTTTGGCGGTGCGTTTAATGATCCACAGGGCGAATTTATCTCAGGTGGGGCCACTGGTGATGAGTCAGGTGTGCTTGTGGCGCTTGGAGATATCAACGGCGATGATGTCGATGATTTTGCGGTCGGCGCGGAAAATAGCTTTTCGCTCGGGTCTGCGTTTGGGACAGGTTTTGTGTCGGTTATCTTTGGGATCGACGAAGCAAATCCTAACTTTATTGCAACCACGGCGGATCAGGCCGTTGACGGCTCGACGGGCTTTAATCTGTTTTCCGACAATACCGGCGATATGCTGGGCCAGCTTGGAGCCGGTGGCGATTTTAACGGCGATGGCCTCAATGATGTCCTATTTGGTGCTCCCGGTGTTGACGGCGGTGCAGGGGCAGACGCAGGTGCCTTCGGGATCATCTTTGGTTCAACGACGCAGGATGGTGTTCCTGTGGTGATTGACTCAATCGACGCTGAGGACGGGTTTCTGTTGGAAGGCTTCACCGCAGGTGCGGCACTCGGTACCGCCGTCAGTGGCATTGGTGATTTCAACGGCGATGATATTGATGACTTCGCCGTCAGCGCGCCCGGTGCAGGGGCCAATGGTTCAGTGTTTGTGGTGTTTGGAACCACCACGCTTTCGGGGCTGACGATAGATCTTGCCAACCCTGACGGAACAAGCGTGCTCGAGATCGAAGGGGTGCTCTCGGGCACCGGCGCTGAGATTGAGATCGCCGGCGACGTCAACGGCGATGGCTTTGATGATATCCTGCTGACCGCCAACGACGGCGCAGGGGTGGCAGAAGCTTATCTTGTGTTCGGGTTCGACAATGATGTGCCAGGGGTGTCCAGTATGGGGATATCCGCTGGCGATGACGGGATCGACCTTGCCGGTTTTGCTGCCAATGGTGCCCGCGTCCAAGGGGATGCGCTCCCCCCACTCAGCGACGTTGTTGATTTTGTCGGAAATGATCTCGGCAATCCCGCTGATATAGCTGAGGCGAGCGAATTTCGTATGATGGCCGAGTTTGATGAAATCGATCTGACGGCCATCCTACTGGCATAATCTGAAAGGTTGCCGCATTGAAAATCTGTGCGGCAACCATCCGTTGCGGCCAATCACATTACCGATGCTCTCAGCGGCGAAGCTCTTTCTTTGCCGTGAGCCAATCGAAGTGAGGGCTAGTCTCTCCGTCCCTAAAACCGACCCGTAATGCGGAAGCGCGCGTTGATCGGTTCGCCGGTGGAGATATTGTTGTCGTTATGCGCCGCCGGGAAATAATCACTGTCGAGCAGATTCTCAACGTTGATCTGCAGGTGGACATGGTCGGTGAGCTGGTAGAAAATTCCAATATCGACCCGCGCGAAACCTGGAAGCTCAACGGCGTTGCTGATTGATGCAAATTGCGATGATTGATAGGTCACGCCGAGCCCGAAACCGAGCCGTTCGGTGGCATCGTATCGGCTCCAGAGCGAGAACATGTGTTCTGGCACTTGCGGGATCGCCATATTCATGATTTTGCCATCGACTACGTTCCCCACCTGGTCGGCATCGGTATAGGCATAGCCAACATTGATGCTCCAATTCTCCAGAATGTTCCCGATCAACTGGAGTTCAAGACCATCGGTCTGGCTGCCCACAAGGATTGTATTATCCACATCGGTGGGGTCGACGAGAACGCCGCTTTCGCGGTCAAGCCGGAAGATTGCCGCCGTCAGGCTGAAATTCGGGTTGATATCCCATTTGGCCCCTACCTCAAAATTGAGGAATTCCTCGGCATCGAGTGCCGCATCTTCAATGGTCAGCGTCAGGAACTGATCACCGGTGCGCGGCAGGAATGACCGCGAAAAACTGCCATAAATCGAGACATTTTCGAGCGGTTTGAAAATAAGCCCGACGCGCGGTGAAAACTCGGTATCGAGGCTTTCAACAACAATCGGCTCCCCATCATTGGCGATGAGAACGGGCAGGTCGCTGTCTTCGACTTTGACATCAAATCGGTCATATCTAACCCCGAAAACGGCTTTCACATACCGGCCGAGATCGATTTGGTCCTGCGCATAGAAGGACCAGACTTCCACCTCAGAAAACCGATCCCGGTTGAACGCGGGGAAAGTCACCGCGGGTATGACCAGCGGGTCGGAAAAGGGGAAGGTGATCTGGTCATCCTGCGTGTCGAGGAAAAACGTGTCCTGGCGCGTGTTGACGGTATCCTGGTCGGCATATTCAGCACCAAATACAACCGTATGCGTGATGAAGCCCGTTTCAAACTGACCCAGAAGATTGACCTGAGCGAGAAGGTTTCTCCGGTCGGTCGTGTCGATATAGCCATCGAGCGAAACACTCCCGGCGAGCACATCAGACCCGATCGGAAACAGGTTCTGATAGAGCTTGTCATAGTCGGCATATTGGAAGGTGGCGTTGACCGACCAATTGTCGCTAAAGCTGTGCTCCGCCTTGATCCGTCCGATGTGGCCTTCGAATTCGGTCTCGTTAAAGTCAGGATCCCCAAAAAACGTATTGTCAAAGCCCATGAGCGGCACACCATCCTGGGCGGGCACGCCGCGATCAACCACGCGGTCGTCATTCACATATTCATAAGATGCGACGACCCGTGTGTCGGGGGTGAGTTCAAACCCCACGGTGGGATTGATGGCAAATCGCTCGCCACCGAAAAAGTCCCGATGGTTATCAAGGTTTTCATAGAAGGCGTTCAGCCGGAATGCCGCGTGATCGCCAAGTTCAATGTTGGCGTCTCCATTGATCGCAACCTGGCCGAATGTGTCGGCTGCCACGCTCGACTCGAAGAAGTTATTGCCGGTTTCCGGCGTTTTTGACACCCGATTGATGACGCCGCCGCCGCCGCCGCGCCCGAAGGCGAGAGCGTTCGAACCGCGCAGAATTTCGACCCGTTCGAGGTTATAGAGAGGGCGAAAATATTGCACATCGTCGCGCAACCCATCGATGAAGAAATCGGCAGTCGTATTTTGACCGCGAATGATGATTTGATCACGATGGCCTTCGCCCTGCGCAATTGAAGCACCGGGCGTAAACCGCAGGATATCGCCCATATCGCTCATGGCTTGATCATCGAGCTGGGTTCGTGAAACCACCGAGAGGCTTTGCGGCACGTCGACAAGCTGCGTCGGCGTTTTGGTGGCGCTGCTTGTTTCCCCAAGGCCATACTTTCGGCCCTCAATAAAAAGCTCTTCAACATCTTCCGCTGATTGTTGTGGGGCGGTGCCTTCGGTGGAAGGCTGTGAGTCTTCGTTGGCTGGTTGATCTTGTTCTTGGGCAAATGCCGTATGAGGCGATGTCCAGGACATCAGGGAGAGACATGTGCCAGCCAGCAAAACCGTCGACAAAGTTCGGGTAATTGAACGCGTTTGCGGTTCTGGACATGGGGCGAACGGACGCAAATGCAACAAGCGCGCAGTTTGGTTATACATAGTGAGGAAATCCTTGACGGCACAAAATGCTTGTGCCCTGATTATTTTAACGCGAATTATTTGCAACTAGCGCCGCCGTTTCCCGCGAAACAAGCAAATAATAACGCGTATCGTAATTAACTGATCCCCGTGATAATTCCGCCATAGCGATATTTCGACGGATGGTTACGCTTGTGCCCGTGAATCGATGTTTGCTGACCAAATGGCCTTTCCCAACGGCGTTGGGGGCCGAAAAAAGCTGGCGAACCGGATATGAAAAAATGCGTTCCGGTGAGATATGTTCATTGCCTATATCCAGCGATGAACACGGGTCATTGTATCACCGCAATGAAGCGGCTAGGTGTTTCTCGTTAGTCCGATCCGATAATCGAAAAGAAAAGAGCGGCGCAGAGACAATGGCGATTTGGGCGAAATTGGTTGGGGGAACCGCTGGGTTCGCAATCGGCGGCCCGCTCGGCGCATTGATCGGTGCGGGTGTTGGTCATGCTGTCGATGTGGGTGTCGAGGCGCTGAAGCCCGAAGATGAGAACGCAACCCGTCTTACATTTACAATTGGCGTGATCGCGCTGAGTGCAAAAATGGCCAAGGCCGATGGAGAAGTCACCGCTGAAGAGGTGCGCGTCTTCCGCCAATTATTTACCGTCCCGGCCGAAGAAGAACGCCACGTGGAACAGGTGTTTCATCGCGCGCACCAATCGACAGCCGGGTTCGATGCCTATGCGCGCCAGATCGCGGGGCTTTTTGAAACACGGGCGAGCATTCTGGAAGACTTGCTGGATGCTTTGTTCGCGATTGCCAAGGCAGATGGTGTTTTCCATCCCGGGGAGGACCAATATCTTGCGGATGTTGCGAAGATCTTCGGGTTCGGAGACACCGCATATGCGGCGATCCGCGCGCGTCACTTGGGTCCAGACGAGGCTGATCCCTATACGATCCTGGGTGTCGACCATAAGGCCAGCGATGCCGAAGTGCGTACCGCCTATCATCGAAAGGTTCGCGACAATCATCCCGACCGGGTGATTGCTGAAGGGGTGCCGCCTGAATTTATCCGCGTTGCCACCGAGCGGATGGCCACAATCAATACGGCGTATGATGACATCAAGCGGCAAAGGGGCCTATAAGCCTTAGCGCTTTCCTTTCTGGGCGCCGAATTCGGGAAATTCTCCACCATGCCGACCCGCATGACCCCGCGTGATTTCGCTTTTCTCATGGCGATCAATACCATTTGGGGGCTGAACTTTATCTTTGTGAAAACGGCGGTAGAAGCCGCCCCGCCGCTTTTCGTCAATATGATCCGCTTTTTGATGGTGATCGCGATTTGCTTCCCCTTTTTGCGCTGGATCCCCGGCCGGATGAAGGCTGTTTTCGGGGTCTCGTTCCTGCTTGGCGTTATGCATTTTGGGGTTATGTTTACCGCCATGTCGGTCGCAGACGATATCAGTGTGCTCGCGATTACGTCGCAACTTGGGGTTCCGTTTTCGACACTGCTCGCAATCGCGTTTCTTGACGAGCGCATTGGGTGGAAACGAACCTTTGGCATTTGTCTTGCCTTTGGCGGCGTTGTGATCATCGCTTTTGAACCGCGTGTGCTTGATACCTGGCTTGCGCTCGTTTTGGGAATTGTCACCGCCTTCTTTTACGCAGCGGCTGCAATCTTCATGCGAAGACTGCGCGGTGTGAAGCCGTTAGAGCAGCAAGCCTGGATCGCCTTCGTTGCGGTTCCTTTCATGGCGCTTGCAACCTTTGTGTTTGAAGGGTCGATGGTCCCGCATTTTGAGAGCCTGAACGCTCCGGTCATTGGTGCGATTGCCTATAGCGCCATCTTTTCCTCAATCATCGCCCACGGTGGCATGTTTTATCTGTTACAGCGCTATCCGGTCACCACGACCCAGCCACTCACGTTATTGATGCCGGTCATTGCGGTAATTGCCGGGGTCGTGTTCCTCGGCGACGTCCTGACCTGGAAAATTGCGCTTGGTGGGCTGGTCGCACTCTTCGGGGTGTTGATTATCATGCTGCGCACCGCGCCACGCCCCGCGGGCGGTACGATTTGATGTTGATCGATAGAAGTCGCCGCTCGCCTAATTTCGACACCCGAGATGGCCGTGTGGTCGATATGATCATCCTGCACTATACCGGTATGGCCGATGCGGAAAGCGCGATCGATCTGCTATGTCGTAAAGGGTCAGGCGTATCCTCCCATTATGTCGTTCGCGAGGATGGCTATGTTCATGAATTGGTGGGGGAACAGGATCGCGCGTGGCATGCGGGGGTCGCTTCCTGGTTTGGCGACACGGCGATCAATGCGCGCTCGATTGGGATCGAGATTGTCAATGGGGGGCACGACTTTGGATTGCCGCACTATCCCGACGACCAGATCGATGGGGTGATCCAACTGATCCACGACATTCGCTCGCGCCACGAAATCCCGCTCGACCTGGTCATTGGGCACAGTGACGTTGCACCGGGCCGCAAAAATGATCCGGGTGAGCATTTCCCGTGGGGGCGGCTTGAAGCTGCGGGCGCATTGGCGAGACCGCCTTTGCCGCAAATCCTGTTGCACGGGGGTGACGGCTGGCAATGGGGGCAAGACGGTGCGGACGTTTTGGAAGCCCGCAAAGCGCTCCGCAAGCTCGGCTACGGCATTGCGACGGAAGGCCCAATTGATCAGACCTTCGCCGATGTCATGCGGGCGCTTAGAGCCCGATACGGACTAGGTGGTGCGATTGATATCGCCTGAACAGGCACACTCCTAAGGGCGAAGCAGCGGATCATCCCCTTTCAGGATTTGGTTCGTATGGCGCGTGTTGGCCTCATCACCAACGAGGCCATCGGGTGCCGCGCGCAAGAGAATGCTTGTGTCGAGCGTTTCTTCTCCATCGGCATTCACAACCGCCGGTTTCGAGCTTGAGCAGCCCGCAAACGCTCCCAACAGGCACACCACAGCACAAGACGTCAGCAGAATACGCATGATTGTGGAGCCTCCTGCTCAAAGATGTTTACAGCCGAGCGCGAGGGTTTCTCTCGCGCCATTAAATATCAGCTTTATCCTTTTGGCCCCGAATGTGGCAAGGGCGTGATGATGTGGCTTGACAGGCGAGCCATCTCGCGAAATGTGAAAGCACCAGATGGCCGGGCAGCCGCTGCGCGCGCTTGCGCCGTAGAGGAAAGTCCGGGCTCCACGCAATAACGGTGCCGGATAACGTCCGGCGAGGGTGACTTCAGGGACAGTGCCACAGAAAGCAAACCGCCATGTTGCCTGCATTTTGCAAGCGACAGGGTAAGGGTGAAAGGGTGCGGTAAGAGCGCACCGC
>JBCDDR010000105.1:0-8629 GCA_039180205.1 Pseudomonadota bacterium
CCGAAAGTATTCATTCGGCGCGATCCCTTTCAACGGTTTATCTCTGCCCTCGTGTATATCCCGCGCGACAATTACCGCGGTGACCTGCGCGAGAAAACCGCGGAAGCACTCGCAGAAACCTTCAATGGCCAGCTCTCAACCTTTTACATTCAAATGGCCGACGATGTGCTTGCCCGCCTTCATTTCATCTTCAGGACGACACCCGGAGGTATCCCCGACTTTGACGAATCGAAACTCGATGAAATGGTTGAAGGGATCATCAAAGGCTGGTCCGAACGCTTTCTTGAAGCACTGCAACTCGGCCATGGTGAAGCCGACGGCAGACTTCTCTATCTGGAGCACCAAAAGAGCTTCTCAGCAGCTTATCAGGAACAATTCACCCCTGAAGCGGCGGTTATGGATATCGGCCAGCTCGCCTCGCTAAAGGGCACGGATGATGTTGCGTTTCACCTCTACCGACTGCCTGGCGATGATATGTCCCGCGCGCGGCTGAAACTCTATCATATTCGCGATATGGTCCCGCTGAGTGATTGTTTGCCTCTTTTGGAAAATGCGGGTCTGCGGGTCCTCGAGGAATTCCCATATAATTTACAGCTCGATAAAGTGGGGTGGATCCATGACTTCCTTCTCGCGCACCCTCGCGGCGAAGATATCGCCCTCGCGGAGGTGCGCGAAACCTTAGAACAAGGCCTCGCCGACGTCATGGCAGGGCGCTACGACAATGATGGCTTTAATGCTCTCATGATGTCGCCCGGTCTGTCCCCTGACCGCGCCAACCTGATGCGGGCCTATGGCCGGTTCCTGCGCCAGGTCGGGCTCTCGTTTTCTCAGGGTTACATCGAAACCTGCCTCACACTGAACGGCGGTGTTGTACGCCTTTTGATTGATTATTTCGGTGCGCGCTTTGACCCGGCATTGAATACCGATGCAAGTACGCGCGACGAAGCGCTTGAGACGCTCGAAACGCAAATCCTGGCGGCCTTGGATGATGTCCAAAGTGTCGATTATGATCGTATCTTGCGCTCTTACTTCATGGCGATGAAGGCCACGCTTCGAACGAACGCCTATCAGATCGATGACGACGGCAAATTACCCCAAACGCTCGCGTTCAAAATCCGCTCGACTGACGTACCGGATATGCCGAAACCCAAACCGTTCGTCGAAATCTTTGTCTACGGGCGCAGGGTTGAAGGTGTTCATCTGCGCGGTGGGCCGATCGCGCGCGGTGGCCTTCGATGGTCCGACCGGCAGGAAGATTATCGGACCGAGGTGCTTGGCCTGGTCAAAGCGCAGATGGTGAAGAATGCCGTGATTGTGCCGGTTGGGGCGAAAGGCGGCTTTTTTGCGCGTCAACTGCCGCCACCCGGCGACCGCGACGCCTATGTCGCCGAGGGAATTGAGGCTTATAAGGCCTTTATCGGGTCGTTGCTGTCGATCACCGATAACCTCGTGGAAGGGGACGTTGTCCCACCGCCGAATGTGGTCCGTTATGACGACGACGACCCCTATCTGGTGGTCGCCGCAGACAAGGGCACCGCTCAATTCTCGGATATCGCCAATGGTCTGGCCATTGAACGCGGTTTCTGGTTGGCGGATGCCTTCGCATCGGGTGGCACAAACGGCTATGACCATAAAAAGATGGCCATCACCGCGCGCGGCGCCTGGGTGTCGGTGCAAAGGCATTTCCGCGAAATAGGCGTCAATATCCAAAAGGAGCCGTTCACCGTTGTTGGTATTGGCGACATGTCGGGCGATGTGTTCGGCAATGGCATGCTTTTGTCCGATCAGATCAAGCTCGTTGCCGCTTTTGATCATCGGCATATTTTCGTTGATCCGAACCCCGACCCCGCAACCTCATTCAAAGAGCGCAAACGCCTCTTTGAGCTGAACCGATCGACATGGGAAGACTATGATACCGAGCTGCTCTCTAAAGGCGCGCGGATTTTTCCCCGAAGTGCGAAATCGCTGCAGCTTACCGATGAGATCAAGGCGCTGTTTGGACTGAGCAAGGACAAGGTCACACCGCTCGAGTTGATGCGGACCATCTTACAGCATCAGGCCGACCTCCTATGGTTCGGTGGCATCGGCACTTACGTAAAAGCGGGCGAAGAGAGCCACGGCGACGTGGGTGACAAAGCCAACGATGCGCTCCGCGTCAACGGGATCGAAGTTCGCGCGAAAGTCATCGGCGAAGGCGCAAACCTGGGCATTACCCAACAGGGGCGGATTGAATATTCCCGCCACGGGGGCCGGATCAATACCGACTTTATCGACAACAGCGCGGGCGTTGATTGCTCCGACAATGAGGTGAATATCAAGATCGCACTGACCGACGCGATCCGTCGTGACATGCTTGAAGCGGAGGCCCGCGATCCCCTTCTCGAGGAGATGACCGACAATGTCGCGGACCTCGTTCTGAGGAACAACTATCTGCAGTCGCAGGCGATTTCGATGGCGGAGGCGCAATCGGCGAAAGAAGTTCACGCGCAGGCCCGCCTCATTGAAAGGCTCGAACGCGATGGAGACCTTGAGCGGGATATTGAAAACCTACCCAGTGCTGACAAACTTGGCGATCTCATCGCGAAGAATGAAGGCTTAAGCCGACCCGAAATTGCCGTCGTGATGGCATATGCGAAAAATAGTCTGACCGAAGAGCTGAAGACCAGTCGATTGATGACAAACCCCTGGCTCAAGCGTGAGCTCTGCGAAGCGTTCCCGCAAACGCTGGCCGACCGGTTTGAGCCCTGCCTCGTTGAACATCGACTGAGCCGCGAAATCGTGGCCACAAGGCTCGCCAATGCTGTGATCAACCGTGGTGGTCTGACGATGGCGTTCGATATGCAGACGGCGACCGGGTATCCGCTCGACGACATCGCTGCGGCGTTCCTTGTCACGCGCGAAGTCTTTGATATGCGCACACTATGGCGGCTGATCGATGATCACGACTACAAGGTCCCGTCATCAATCCAGATACTGATGCACCTCGAAGTGGCAGCAACATTGCGTCGTCAAGTAAATTGGTTTGTCAATAATTTGCCCCACCCGCTCGATATCGAACAGGCGATTGACGATTTTCGCGATGGCGTTCGGGCGCTGTTAGCGGATCCGGGTAAGGTGCTTGCGGCGTTCGAAATGAAAATGCTGAAACGCCGCCAGGATATGTATGAGGTTCAGGGCATCCCTTCTGAAGTCGCGGTGCGCGTGGCGTGCCTCGAAGCGTTGGCCCCGGTGACCGACATTGTTGCCGTTTCCCAGAACAAGAATCGTCCGGTGGAGGAGGTTGCGCTCGCCTATTTTGAGATTGGCCACCGGATCGGGTTTAACTGGCTGCGAGCGGCGGCTGAAGAAGCGCGAGGAGATGATCAGTGGGAACGGCTGGCAGCGGGTACGATTGCGGATGACTTGTTGAGTCAGCAGCGACGCCTCACCGAATTGATGAGTGATACCCGGCCCTCAACCGAAGGTGGCTGCGATGCGGCGGCCAACTGGATTGATGGCAACGCTCGTGCGATTGAAATTGCCGCCAATCTCGTGAGCGAAATCCGCGATTCAGGCCCTATGACCATGGCAAAGCTCGGGTATGCAGCGCGGCGGCTGCGCTCACTTTTAATTCCCAATTGACCCCGGGGACGCGGGGCATCCAAACCCGCGCGGCGATCAGTGGCGCCAACTCGTCAGATCGGCACCGGGAGGAGCCGTCTCTTCAATCCGTTTGAGGATTTTCGGGATATATTGCCAATTGTAATTGAGCCGCGAAAGATGGTTCGGGCGGGATTGATCGCCGTTCCAGCAATGTTCAGCCCGGTCACCATAGTCAATCTCGCCGCCATAGGGCGGATCGGCCTTGGTCAGAAAAGCTTCGGCGAGATAGGTGGCATTGTTCAGATAATAATTGTCCATATCGCCGGTATAGAGGTGGAGTTTACCTGACAATTTCGGGCCCAGCGTTTTCCAATCACGCTCAAGGATGTGGACAAGGTCATAGTTTTCGCGCCAGTAAGCCGCAACCTCGGGATCAATTTCGCCAGTCACTTTGTTCCAAAGTCGTTTGGGGTACCCATCGGGGCCATTTGGCGAATAAACCGCATCCCAGATATCCCATTGATCGCCCGATCGGTTTTTCGTGCCAAGAACGCGCTCGTATCGATTTTGCATCTCAACCGTTGCGCTGACTTCCCCCAGATAGTTCCGATGGCCGGGTTTCTCGACCGAAGCAAACGGGCCTTCGCGTCTGTAAAGATTGCGATCCTTATAAATATCCGTGAGTTCAAAAGCGCGAAAATCAATCGGGTCAGGGCAGGCGATAAAGGCACCGTTGTATTCGTCGGGATATTTGACCTGTACAGCCATAGCTTCCCAACCGCCGGTTGATCCGCCATAGGTGAAGCGCGCCCAGCCCTCGCCAATGCCGCGAAAGCGCCGCTCGATGTCCGGGATCAGATCATAGGTCAGGGCATCGCCATAAGGCCCAAGATTTTCGGAGTTTACCGCATAGCTATCGTCATAATAGGGGGGTTGGCGTGCTGAATCTGAACGATCAGAAGCCGCGGGAAATCGTCGGCAATCCAGCGTTTGTAAAAGTCATAGGCCGCTTGTTGCTGGACCCGGTTATAACAGGGCACATCAAAGCGCTTTGAATACACGCATTCGAGATCGGGATCCGGTGGCGTCGTGCGACCCCCTCCAAAATCATAGGGGAAATGCCCATGAAAAACGGCAATCGGATACCGCGCATCGGGATGGTTTTCAAAACCATGAGGTAATAATACGTGCGCGCCCAGATAGATGTCCCGCCCCCAAAAGGCGCTCAGTCGCTCATTCTTGACCCGGATGTGTTTGACATATTCGGTATCTTTTGGGGGTTCGATCGGGGCAATTTCCTTCGACAGCACAATCTCAATCGCGTCATCTTTTGCGGGATCAATACGGAGTTTTTTCGGCTCCGAAATCAGATTACCCGGCGCTCGCCGCCAATTCTGCCCGGCACCACGGTTCATTGGTAGATGAACGGTTTTCCCGTTCCCAAGCGTAAATGTCTCATATTTATGGAGAACGGCCTGGACGATATAGTCACCAGGTGGGACCGCACTGATGCTATGAACGGGGAAGCCGAGGGCGCTGCTATCGACGCTGACCGTCCCTGCGGGTGAGAGATCCTCCACCGGCACACCAAAAATCTGCGGCGAATCAAAACGCCAGCCGGTTTGGAAACGCGGTTCGGTATTCGCATCGGTCGCCAAAATGACAATCAGCCGACCATGCGCAATGGCTTCCTCAGCAAGCTCCTCCTCAAGCGAAACGGTCATTGAAAACTCGCTGGATTGCGCGGCGATACCTCTCGGCTGGCTCACCCAAGCCAAACCAAACCCGAAAACCAACACCAACGCGCAAAATCCCAAGCGAAACATATGGCGCCCCCCAACCGTCTCAATCACCAGTATGAAAACCTAGGGGCTTGCGCAGTGAATCACAAGCCAGTCGCTTGCATCACTATGATAGGCGCTTTCTGTATCGCAATGTCGGCACCGTCGTATTTCTTCCATTTTCGAGACGTAGCGGTTGATCAATGCTACCGTTTTCGCTCTCTTCCGGAAGGATTTGGTTGATGATTTGCCATGTGACTGCATGGGCGCGCCAGTGTCTGGTTGCAGCGTCGACCATTTTTGCGATCGGTCTATATGCGTTTCCCTCCGAAGCCGGTTCGCCGTTTATCGATCCAGGCGACCGGCTGATCCGCCAGGATATCGAGCTTTTGAAAGCTCACGGCGTTTTTAATGGGGTGATCTCAACCTGGCCGATGGGCTGGAAACAGGTTGAACGCAACCTTGCGAATATCTCTCCGGATGCCAAGCTGCCTCCACATGTGCGGGCGGCGATCATGCGACTTCAAGGCCAGGCTGATACTGCTGCGGATCGAGGGATTGGCGCCTCCCTGAGGACACAGTTCACCAATGAAGAGCGGATTATTCGCGACTTCGGACAAGGCGCGCGCGATGAGGTCGATACGCGGGTGACTGTGGATAAGCAGTTTGGCCGCGGCTACATTCGCCTTTCGGCAGGCTACCGCGAAGATGAATTCGATGGTGATATCAACCTGGATGGGACCGTTGGCGCGGTCACCTTTGCGAACTGGCTGGTCTTTGCCGGTTTCCAGGACCAATGGTTTGGCCCCGGATTTGATACGGCACTCGTTCTTTCAACAAACGCGCGGCCGCCTGCGAAGATCGGGATACAACGACTTGATCCCAAGCGGATCAACCTCCCCGTCTTACGCTGGCTCGGCCCCGTCCAGTTTAATTTCACAGCCGGCCTCGGAGAGCCAACGCGCGAGGATTTCGACCGCCCGCTATTGATCTTCAGTCGGTTCAGTTTCGAACCGGTTTATGGCCTCCAACTCGGTGTGTCGCGCGGACTGCAACTTTGTGGCGGTGGTGGACGGGTCTGTTCGGTCTCCAGCATTTCGCGCGCACTCGTCACAGTGGTGGACTTTGTGTTTCAGGTTGGTGGTGACCTGGATAACACGGGCGTGGTGCTGACCGACCCGGGCAATCAGGTCGCTTCGCTTGATGTTCGCTATACCAATACTATCGGTAAGATGACCTATGCGGGATATCTGGAACTGGTTGCTGAAGACAGCGCAGGCGTCACCGCGATCGGCGATGCGAGTTTGACGCTAGGCGCGACCCTCAGCGGCTATTCCGAACGATTTGGATTGAACTGGACCTTGCGGGCGGAAGCCTCGGATACCGAGGCCGATCGCTACTTCGCGCTCTTCAGCGGCAGCACCCCTGGCAGCGCCAACCAGAACTTTATCTTTACCGATGGCTACACACATCGTGACCTCTTTATCGGCCCTTCGATCGGCACCGACGGGCGCCTTTTCACGGGTGAGCTATCGGCGACCGACCGAGCAAGCCGCCACTATTATTTCCGTTATCGCCGCGCGATTTTGAATGCGACCGCGTTATCCCCTTCGCTCCTCTCAGACGGGCGAATTCGGTTCAACAATCTGATCTCCGACAATCCGGAGACGGTCAATTTCCTTGAAGTCGGTGCGTTCATTCCTCCGACGCGGTTTGGCCGTTTTTACGCGGAAGCGCGGATTTTTGATGATGAACCCAATACGCCGGGTGAAAGCGATTTCGGCGGTGCATTTGAGCTTGGCTGGTCGATCGGCTTTTAACGCGCTAATCTCCCCTTATTGAAACGTTTGAGGGGGAAAGATGATGCATCGGGATGTCGCTTCGGTCGCGGATTATCTGGCGGACCTGCCTGACTGGCAGCGCGAAAAAATAGAGATCATTCGAAAAACGATTTTTGCGATCAAAAAAGACCAACCTGAAGGCCTCGACTATGGGATGCTGGACTATCCCGGGCTTGCCAATCTCGCCGGGCAGCGGGCACATGTCAGTTTTTATGTGAAGCCCGAGGTCCTCGCCAGGCATAAGTCCCATTTCCCGAAAACCAGCGCGGGCAAAAGTTGCTTGCGGTTTTCGAAAACATCTCCGGTTCCAGAGGATGCGCTTAAGTCTCTGATCGAGGATGTTTATGAGGCGCGTGCCAAATCGCCCGATGCGTCCGGCTGTTCGTAATCGCCAATACTCATCGTCCGAACGGATCGTGATTGTATGATTGACATTTTCCTGCAAACCGCCAGTCTTGCCCACGATTTGGAGAGCTTTCGTAAGGGAAAAATTCAACATGCGCCACCTTCTGCTTGCCGCTGCACTATTCGTTGCCGGGTCATTTTTGATGACTGAGCCAAGCTACGCCAATGAGCCTGCTCCCAATAAAGGGGGAGGTGACAGGGTTTCCGGTGCCGCCTTTGCCACCCGGTCCCCCGTACTGGCAACGCACGGCATGGCCGCAACGTCGCACCCTTTGGCAAGCCAGATCGCCATCGACATTATGAAAGATGGCGGTAACGCAGTGGATGCAGCGATTGCCGCAAACGCCGCCCTCGGCTTGATGGAGCCCACGGGCAACGGCATCGGTGGTGATTTGTTCGCCATCATCTGGGACCCCAAATCAAAAGAGCTCTACGGCCTCAACGCCTCAGGCCGCGCACCTGCGGGTCAATCGCTTGGCGACTTGCGCGAAAAGATCGCGAAATCCGGCCTCGATGATCGCTATTGGAAACGCGACCCAGCGAACGGCGAAGGCACCGATATGGAGATCCCGAACTGGGGAAGCTATTCCGTGACAGTGCCAGGCACGGTGGATGGCTGGTTCACCATGCATGAGAAGTTCGGCACCAAACCGATGACCGACATTCTCGCGCCAACGATTGAGTATGCGCGCCAAGGTTTCCCGGTGACCCAGTTGATCGGGCACTATCTTGGCCGCTCCAAAGGGGCATTTGAACGGCTGCACAAAGCCGGCGTGATTGAAGAGATCGATAACTATAAGGCGACCTATTTGATCGACGGCGAAGCGCCGAAAGAGGGGGATATTTTCAAAAATCCCGACCTCGCCAAAACGCTGGAAACGATTGGGAAAGGCGGGCGCGATGCCTTTTACGACGGCCCGCTCACCGATGTGATAGAAGCCTATTTCAAACGAATTGGCGGCCCGCTCCGCAAATCTGATTTTGCTGCCCAAACCTCTAACTGGGTCACGCCTGCGTCGG
>JBCDDR010000106.1:0-8628 GCA_039180205.1 Pseudomonadota bacterium
CGGTAGGCCACTTACCGGTTTTTCTCTCTAACTCTCTAATCGTTTGAATTGCCTCGGCTTTTCCCCCATGGTCGCCATGGCTCATATTAAGCCGAAAGATATCGGCGCCCGCTTCAAAAACCGCTTTAAGGCTCTTAGCCGGCTGCGACGATGGTCCAAGCGTAGCGATAATCTTCGCCTTGCGCCGTCTTGGGGTGAATGACATTGCCCCCTCCATTTCGTAATGTCTTTGAAACCTGATACCCCAGGCTTAACATGATTACGCCCCTTAACTTGGCCCTGCTCGCTGAATTGTGAGATCAACAGGGTTCGTTCATTCAAACCGTCCGAAGGATTTTTTATGGTGAAACCCGAACAGCTCGACCCAAAAACCCAACAACAGCTTGAGGCATCGGTTTTTCGCCGCCTTGTCGGGTTATTGCAGCACCGTACCGATGTTCAAAATATCGACCTGATGGGCGTTGGCGGCTTTTGTCGGAATTGTCTTGCCGACTGGTACAAAGAGGCCGCGGAAGAAGCCGGTATCGACATCGATAAGGAAACAGCGCGATCGCACATTTATGGAATGCCCTACGATACATTCAAAGCCCGGCACCAAACCGAGGCAAGCCAGGCACAACTTGAGAAAATGCAAGAAAGTGTCGAACGGAATCCAAAATAATCCTGGGTGAAAACACAACCAAAGCGCGATGAATTATCCGAATATTTACGCGTTACCCTCCATCTTGACGTGCAAGTTGGCGCGAACCTCCAATAGCAATACCGGCGCGCTGAGCAAAACGTATGAGGTGAAGCCGTGGTTCTTCGTGATCGCTCGCGTCTGTTCGACCTAGCCGTAAGGCATTCCAACCTTGGCTATGGCACGATGAACCTGAAAACCAATCGGGTCGAATGGTCAAAAAACGGGTATGCGATGGCGGGGCTCAGCCCGAATACCAAGCATTTGACCCTGTCCGATATGATTGCCGGTATCATCCACAGCGACCAGGCCCGGATTGCTGAATTGTTCGAAAAGTCCCGGCGAGAGAAGACCGGTTTCAAAACCGATACCGCAATCATTCGCCCTGACGGCAAAATCCGCTATTGTAGGATCACTACCGAGTATGTCGAAGAGGATGGAGAGCCGTTTCTGCTCGGCGTGGCTGAGGATTATACCGAAACACACCTTCGCGATCGGGAACTTTTGGAAACCGAAGACCAGTATCAAGATATCTACGAAAATGCTGCGATCGGGATTTATCGATCAACGATCGATGGTCGCCCCATTCAGTCCAACCCTGCTTTTGCCCGTATGATGGGATATGATAGCGTCGATGAATGGTTAGCTCGATCGGCAGATCTCGAGCGTGAATGGTATGTGAACCCTGATCGACGGGCCGAATTTGCCCGCGAAATTGAGCAAACGGGTCGTATTACAAACTTTGAGTCGGAAATATACCGCCATGCGACGGGTGAGCGGATATGGGTTTCAGAAACGGCGCGTCTCGTTCGCTCAGATGATGGAACCGGATTTTACGAAGGCACGATCGAAAACATCACGCGGCGCAAACAGGCCGAACAAAAGCTCGCGCAAGCGGTGAAAATGGAGGCCGTGGGGCAGCTGACTGGCGGTCTCGCGCACGATTTCAACAATCTGCTCGCCGTCATTATCGGCAACATGCAGCTGATGGAAAGACGCATTGGCGATGATGATCGCCAGCAAAGGCGCTTGCGCGCAGTGATTGATGCGGCGGACCGAGGCGCTCAATTGACCAAGCGGCTTCTGGCATTCTCACGGCGCCAGTCGCTGGATCCAACCGAAGTCGACCCAAACACTCTCATCGCGGGGATTGAAGAGCTTTTGGTGCGCTCGCTTGGTGAGCGGATTGAACTGAAAAGCATCAAAGCCGATGGTCTTGATAATGTGAAGGTCGATGCGAATGAGCTGGAATCCTCGATCCTCAACCTGGCAATCAATGCTCGCGATGCGATGCCAGCGGGCGGGAAACTGACAATTGAAACCGCCAATGTGGTGATCGATGAAAATTATGCCCGTGTGAACGAGGGTGTATCGCCCGGGAACTATGTCATGATCGCAGTCTCTGACAATGGAATGGGCATGCCCGAAGACGTGGTGGAAAAGGTTTTTGAACCATTCTTTTCAACCAAGGAAGAGGGGAAAGGCACCGGTCTTGGGTTGAGCATGGTCTTCGGTTTCGTGAAGCAGAGTGGGGGTTACATCAAGATTTATAGCGAGGTGGGCAACGGAACTTCGGTTAAGATTTATTTGCCGCGGTTCAGCAGCGGTGTACTCGCCACCAAAACGAGTAACGGCGAGGGGCAACTTATCGGGGGTTCAGAAACGATCCTGGTTGTCGAAGACAAGCCCGATGTGCGCGCGATTGCGGTGGAGATGCTGGAGGACCTCGGATATGTCGTGATCGAGGCCGAAAATGGTGAGATTGCGCTTTCCTGCTTGCGCCAGCGCGCAGACATCGACCTCGTTTTCAGCGATATCGTGATGCCAGGTGGTGTTGACGGGTTTGATGTGGCGGCAGAAGTGCGTCGGCATCATCCGCATGTTGCACTTTTGCATACGTCTGGTTACGCGGCGGGCGCCGCAGCGCGCCATTCAGGCCAGCAGATCGAAAATATCATCAGCAAACCTTACCGCAAGGATGATCTGGCAAGACGGATCAGACAAACTTTGGATTCACACGCTGAGTTACAGAAATTAACGGCATAAAAATAGCTACAGTGGATACTCCAGATGGTGGCGAGTATCCGATTTTACAAAAGTACGTGTTATGGCGAGCAAAACACTCCTTATTCTGGATGATCAGGTTTCCGTAGCTGAACTCGTTGCGGATGTCGCCGAGGGCTGTGACGTCAAACCCGAAATCACAAACACTTTCGAGCATTTTCAGAAAAAGCTTGCCGCTTACAGTCCGGATTTCATCATCCTCGATCTTGTCATGCCCGGCGTTGATGGCGTCGAAGTGCTTCGGTTTCTTTCGCAGAAGAAATGCCAGGCCGATATCATTTTAATGAGTGGTTGCGACCAGAAAGTGCTCAATACCGCAAGAACGCTGGGGCGTGGGCAGGGCCTATCGATTATTGGAACACTTCAGAAACCGATCAATATCGATGACCTCGAGGGTTTTTTTACGCAGGAGAAAGACGTAGAGCCAACCCTGACGGCGGAAGATCTGACGCTTGCGATTTCTCGAAAGGAAATCGTGCCCTTCTATCAGCCCAAAATTGATATCCGGGACCCGGGATTAATGGGGGTGAAGGGGGTTGAAGCGCTGGCAAGGTGGCATCATCCCACCCGCGGACTCCTCCATCCCGACGTGATTATTCCGCTCGCCGAAGAGCATAATCTGATGCACGCCCTAACCCGCACGATGATTGATGAGGTGCTCCAGGATATGGCGCAGTGGCAGGGCGTTGGTCTCGATATGCTCGTCGCAATCAACATCGCACCGACAATTCTGACCGACCTTCACCTGCCTGACCGGTTCGCTGAAAAAACGGCGCTCTGCAAAATTCCGAACAATCGTATCATCCTCGAAATTACCGAAGATGCGGCGATGGAGGATCGACAGCGGATTTCAGATATTTTGACCCGGTTTCGCCTCAAGGGTTTCCAGCTTTCGCTTGATGATTTTGGGACCGGATATTCGTCGCTGACAGATCTCTATCGAATGCCGTTCACTGAAATTAAGATCGATCGCTCCTTTGTAATGGATATTATGAACAGTGATGAGGCGCGCACAATAAACCGATCGATAGTTGACCTGGGCCATAATCTAAACCTGAGTGTGTGCGCCGAAGGCGCTGAAACCCAAGCTGCCGTTGATTATCTTCGCAAAATCGGCTGCGATACCGTGCAGGGATTTTTCTTCGCCAAACCTCTGCCACGTGATGAGATCATCAAATTCATCGAGAGTTTTGAAGGCCGTAACATTACCAACGCAGCCTGAAAGCGCGCCTATATCGCCTTTTTATTCATCGAGCTTCGTTATTCATCGAGCTTCGTTATCCATCGAGCCTGCGCCATCAGATCGAGCGGGAAATCAGCTCTTTCATGATTTCCGAGGTGCCACCATAGATGCGCTGAACCCGTGCATCGCGCCAGGCACGGGCAATCTCATACTCGTTCATATAGCCGTATCCGCCGTGCAGCTGTACACACTGGTCAACGACCCGCCACTGCATTTCGCTATGCCATAACTTCGACATCGCACCGCCAAAAACATCAAGCTTTCCAGCAACATGTTCATTGATACATTGGTCCAGAAATGCCCACCCCACGGCAAGCTCGGTCTTGATATCGGCAAGGGCAAAGCGCGTATTTTGGAAATCAAAAACAGTTTTGCCAAAAGCTTTCCGCTCTTTCACGTAGGCAACCGTAATGTCATAAGCGCGTTGAGCGGCGGCTTGTGCGGCAACGCCGATCGACAAGCGTTCCTGCGGCAATTCCTGCATGAGGTAGGCAAACCCGGCGTTCTCGTCTCCCAGACAGTTCGTCATCGGTACGCGAACATCATCAAAAAAGAGTTCGGAGGTATCGGCCGCGTGTTGCCCCACTTTATCGAGGTTGCGCCCCCGGCGAAATCCGTCCCGGTCGGCCTCAACCAGAATCAGCGATGTTCCGTGCGCCCCTTTTTCGGGATCAGTCTTGGCAACCACAACAACCAGATCGGCGTTTTGACCATTTGAAATGAATGTCTTTGAGCCATTGATCACATAATGATTGCCGTCTTTCGTCGCGCTTGTTCTCACCCCTTGAAGGTCAGATCCAGCGCCGGGCTCGGACATCGCGATCGCTGTGACCACCTCGCCCGAAACCATTTTGGGGAGCCATTTTTGCTTTTGGTTTTCAGACCCATAGTTGATCAGGTAATGGGCACAAATGTCGGAATGAACGCCAAATCCGGGCCCCGATGACCCCGAATACCCAAGCTCTTCATCGATGATGGCATTAAACTTAAAGTCGAGCCCTAGGCCGCCGTATTGCTCGGGAACGCCGGGGCATAAAAGGCCCGCTTCCCCCGCCTTTCGCCAAAAGGCGCGGTCGACAACGCCGTCATTTTCCCAGCGTTCTTTGTGTGGATGCAATTCGCGATCAAAAAACTTCCGGACGCTATCACGGAAAAGCCGGTGATCTTCATCATAGATTGCGCGCGTTGCCAGCATTCGTCGACCTCCCCAAAAAGACTCTCGGTATATGTTGCCGTTATCGAAAACTTTCTTTTGTACGAGAGAGTATGCGATTTCTTAGACGCAATTCTACCCGAGTTTTTGACGCGGTCGGTTGCTTTCCGTTCGGCTGCACGGTGTCAGCGTTGCGTCCTTCACGCGGATTGTTCGGTTTTCCAGCTGTGTTGCCTGGAGGTAGGCTCTGAACAGTGCAACTCGCAAGGAGTGTCGGTGTTCCTGATCACGGCGCGCGCTGGAAGATTGAGTGAGGCGGGTGAAGCGGCGTAGCCGATGGCCAAAATATTTGATCCAAAACCGATCGCTTCTTTCTGCTGTCCAGACTTTTGATTGCAGGTGATTTTGGCGACAGTCGGGTGCAATAGGTGGATTGCGGCCTCCTGCTTTCAAACACGGTTTGTGAAGCGTTTCTAAGGCTTCCCGCCGAACCAATCGTCGATATCCAACGCGCAAGCCGAAAGCCCATTCCTCCTCCAATCCCAAAGCTGAGGCGGGTCGACCATTCTGCACGTTCATTCTGGGTTGCCTGGCGTGTACGAGCGGATAAGCATCCGGAGCCGGGCAAACTTGCTCACCTCGACATGAAAAGGGGGGAGTGGCGCCCGAATGGGGAGGAGAGTGGCCTTAACATTGTCAGCGTCGGCGGCCTCGATTGCAACCAATCGCCCGAGAGCGAGACGCCCGTGTCGGTCTGCCATCAAAAGTACGAGCCCGATATCCGCATCGGAAACCGATGTCTGCCACTCCTCAAACAAAATCCGGTCGCCGCTCTGATATTCGCCAAAACCCGACGCAACCTCAACCACGGGCGACGATCCTGCGGGCGGAATAGGCCCCGACTGGCGAATGACGGGACCGGTTCCGTCGGTGACACCCGTAGCCGGAGCGGACAAGAGCGAACGCAGCAGTTCATCAGAGGCCCGATACCCAGTATTTTCCGAGTGCAACCTTTGCTCAGCGAGCGACACGAACCCTGCGGACACCGTATTTTCATGGACCACAAGGTCCTCCGGCGAACATTCAAGGGCGTCTGCGATTTTGTTCAGCCATTCGATGGTGACGCGACGCAAACCTGTTTCGAGCCGACCGATAGTGGCCGCTGATGTGGGTTCGGGGCGAACGCGCGCGGCGACCTCGGCAAGTGTTAGCCCCCGCGCTTTCCTGATCTGTCGAATTCGTGTTTCCATATTTCGACCATGATCCATAGGCGCACAAAACGCAATAAAAATTGCCAATAACGCACTTTTTTCTTTCCTACAGAGCCCCTCGCCTTGAAAGTTGAGCCAATCGGAATTTTAAAACAAATGCAGAGGGAAATCATGGTAAATTCGGAACGGGGTAATGACCTTCCTGTATCGGCATTCGCTCGCGGTGCAGCGCCTGCAATAAAGGCAGCGTCTGAGCCCATGGTCCGAACGCTACTGCACCTTGCGGCACACTTGCCGCGCACGGTTCAGCGGGGAGACACACTGGTTTTACCGCGCCGAAAAATTTCGTGGGAGCAGATTGATGCGCTTGTTCGCGCGGATCTTTTGCGCTTGGATTGGGGTGACGATGACAGTAGCCCCACACTTCGGATCACTGATGCAGGGCGCGCGCGGCTCAAACGTGAACGGGCGCGGCTGCGAAACAAAAAATCACCGCGCGCAGCAACGGCGGGTGCATCGCTCGATCCGTTTCAAGAGCAACACCGAGACATGCAGATGGTTCGAAAGCCGGCATCCTCCGATGAAAAAGTCAGGCAAAACCTAGCCGAATCACCTTTGAGATGGTTGGCGACACGTAAGGGTCCAAGCGGCAGACCGTTTATCAGCCCCGAGCAGCTCTCGGCCGGTGAGCGGTTACATGCGGACTATGTGCTCTCCGGTTTATCGCCCAACGTAACGCAATCCTGGTCGGCAACTGGACGCGTGGATGTCTCTCGGTCTGAGCGTGGTCTCAACGCGAGCGAACGAAGTGTTGCCGCGCGTGCGCGTATGCAAAAAGCGCTCGAGATGCTGGGCGAGGATTTATCGCGCATAGCGTGGAGTGTGTGCTGTCTTGAACAAGGATTGACCGATGCCGAGGGCGCGTTGGGTTGGCCCAAAAGATCGGCGAAACTTGTGCTGAGAATCGCACTTGATCGGCTGGCCGATCACTACGGTACCCGCGCAGGCGCACGCATTCGCACCGAACATGCGGGTCTGAAAAACCAAACCGACTAGCCGCTGGTCCGAAGCCCCAGAACGAAAAGCGCAATCGCCTTGCGTGCGCGGGTGCGCTGGGTCGGGTTACCTTCGCGATTTGACTGGCTGCAATAGCGTCCTCGCGCGAAGCGACAGTGCGATTCAAGTGAAGACCTGACTACCCCGTCTTTTGTCTGACGCACTGAAGGCAATTGCTTTTGTGCTGATCGAGGGGCTTGCGTTCGTAGCGGTACTGTTTCGTTGATAAGGTCGGTTTCCGGAAAATGTAGATCGGATGCGGACTGTGACCCAGCGCTGATTGCGCTTGTTTGGGCCGCGTTTCCTCTGTTATCGGCTTGAGTTGAGGGAACCACCATGAGCAGCAAGCCGCTTAGCAACAATAAGCCGAATGACAGAATAATGCCCCTGCCGCGTGTATCTGGCCCGCGTCTATCCGGTGTTTTGTGAAGTAAAATATCCACGTCGCTTACCCATCATCCCGCAATTGATTAGCTTGCACTCTTATCCACCGCCGGAACGAACCCGGTTCTCCTCCGATGGACAACATCACGGTTATAGTGGGATACTCGACACAACGCTAATCGGGTTTGTGATAAGCTTTTCGAAAATTTGAACAATCATCGTTGGTACGCGTATTTTCCAATAAAATTACCAAAAGCGCAAAATTTACGTTGACATGCGCGACGATCAAAAGTAATATATTGTCATGGTCAAGGATTGGGCAAACGGCGATACCGAGCGGGACATGCTCACTTTTCGATTGCCGCTCCATGACTCCACAGCGCTTCATCGGTCGCGGTGGCGTTCGCACTAGATCTGAATACTTACCAGTGAATTCAAAACAAAGACTGGCGTTCCTGCGGGCGCTTGCAACGAGCGGCAATGTAACTCGCGCCGCTCGCGAAGCAGGTGTTTCGCGGTCGCGCGCATATACAGAGCGCCGACGAAATGCCCGGTTTGCCCGGCTTTGGGGGGATGCAGTTTCCAAAGCGCTCGATCGGCTTGAAGACGAGATGATGAGCCGGGCTATTGAGGGCGTCGATAAACCGATGTTTTATGCAGGCAAGCCCTGCGGTGTTGTCACCAGCTATTCTGATTCGCTGGGTATGTTTCTCTTAAAAGCACGCAGACCCGAACGATATGGCGACAAAGTTAGCACAGACAACGCCGACAGCGGGAATTATGCACATCTCGATCCCCGGGCCGAGCTGATGCGCCGGTTGGAGGCGTTGGAAGCGAA
>JBCDDR010000107.1:0-8605 GCA_039180205.1 Pseudomonadota bacterium
AATAAATAATGAAAACGAACAAAAACTTTATTATAGGCTCAATAATAACGGTGCTTGGATTTAGCGGCGTTGTTCAAGCAGAAGAGCGCGTTCGGTTCCCCGATGATGCCGGTGTGATCAACGTTACCGATCCCATGTGGGGGGTGATACCCGATGATGGGGTGGATGATACGGCCGCCATTCAACGTATCTTTGATCTGATGACCCCGAGCGAACGCATCGTTTATTTTCCCGAAGGACAATATGATATCAGCGGGGAAATTTTTCTGGCAAAGAAAGCCTTCATTGCTGACGCAGCCGCGGTTGCCGCCCCAGGCTGGGAACTTCGTGAAGAAGAAGGTCGCGAATTCGTCGTGGCCATTGACTCGAACGACGACCCAAATCTCGCACCAAAACTCACCTTTACCTTTGATGCCATCGAAGCCAGCCGCGTTCTTGCGCTCTCTTTCCGCATTTTGGGCGAAACGGGAAACCGCTTTGCCATTCGTATCAATGGCGGCGAATGGAGCGTCAGGGGGCCAAGATTTGATGGCAACAGCGCGTGGCGCGACGGTGTAATTGCAACGGGTATCCAACTTCAAACCGGTGAAAACGTTTTTGAATTGGCCGCCTTGGAGCCCGGCCTCCAGATCGAGCAGATGCGGCTTTCGTATCTCAGCAACTATCTGAACAACACAATCATCCAGGGTGAGGGCAAATCGCGAACAATTTTCAAATTGGCGGACTTCGCTCAAAACCCTGACGGCAGTCCCTTCAACGGTGCCGTTATCCGTTGGGAGCCTGGAGTTGCGCAATTTTTTCGCAACGCTGTGCGCAACCTGACCATTGATGTGGGCGCGGGGAACCCTGAAGCAGTCGGCCTTAGATTTCACGGTAATAACCAGGCAACAGTCAAAGACGTTCACCTCGTCGGCGCTGATGGCTCGGGGGACGTGGGGCTAGACCTGGTACATAGCGGGGAAATTGGCCCGGCTCTTTTTGAAAATATCAGTATTGACGGTTTTGCCATCGGTATCCACTCAGGGTGGCAACAGGCGAGCCGAACTTTTTACAATATTGCGCTGGAAGATCAGCGGGAATTTGGCTGGGTCAACGAAGCTGCAAGCACAGTCTTCATTGAGGAGTTTGTTAGCCTAAACGCCGTTCCAGCGTTTTTGAACAAGGGGTTGCGATTGGTTGGTGATGGCCAGGGTCGTGTCGTGCTTATCGATGGGTTTTTTCAAGGCCTTCCGGGTGCAGAAGAAGCAACTGCAATCACGAATTTCGGTCCCAGTCTGTATCTGCGCAACGTATCTACACCCGGCTACGGCAAAGCCGTTGATAACAACAATCAGCTTCCATTTCGCGGCTATCGTGGACAAGACGGTATTGATGGTGAGTATGTCCGCGAATGGTGGAGCCATGGTGCTTATCCGGGTGAAGGTGGCGGATTAACGCGCGTATTCTCCGATAGCCCAGACGCTTCATTGCGCCTCAGCGCCAAGGTAACACCTGCAACGCGGCTTGATCGCACCGACCGATGGGTGGGACCGCACATGTTTCCCATCACTTTACCGTCGGGTGAAACAAGCGGCATCCCGAACGACGGCATCGATGATACGCTCAGCATTCAAGCCGCACTCGATAGCGGTGCAAAAACAATTTACCTGCCGTGGGGAAGTTGGACACTTGAAGGTGACCTCAATGTTCCGGAGTCCGTGCAGCATTTCATCGGCACCGAAGCCTCAATGCTGTCACAAGACTTGGGAAAAACGCCGAAAGTGATCATCGGGGGAAATACACGCCGCGCGCTCTTTATTGAACGTCTGGCAAACTATGCCTTCGCAGGTGGTGTGCCAGAGTTTCAACATGCGTCGCGGCGCACATTGGTGTTCAAAAACATTACTGGTCTCAAGTATCGTCCAACCGTTGCGAAGCCTGGCACAGTGTTCACTAACGATACCGCCGGCCCTGCAATCAAGTTCCAAGGTGGCCAAAGGGTTTACGCACGACAGCTGAATATTGAAGAGAACACTGCGGAGCCGAACGCCGAGCTTGATGCAAAAATTGTCAATGACGGGGCTCGGATACGTGTGCTTGGGTTCAAAACCGAAAAGCCCGGCGTCCATGTCAAAACCACAGGCCGAGGAATCTCAGAAATTTTGGGTAACCTACATGCCAACGCATTTTCAAGCGCAACACCTCAATACATAACAGAGGATGCCTCGCTTTCGGTCGTCACAAATATTCAGCCTGTCGTCGATGCCGGCTCAGCCTATGGCACTTTTGTTGAAACGCGCGATGGTGAAACGCGCACCGGCGAAATCTCAGGTACCGGCTACGTCGCCTATGATGAACGGACTTTATGGCAGCTCCAGAAAGAAATCATCGTCGATAATGACAGTGAGACGGTCAACTTGGTCGGTGACTGGAATGTGGTTGGATCGTTCCCGCGCGGCCATATCGGCGAAGATTTTGGCTATGCCCCCAACACAGGTGAACGTGTTGCAGCCGAGTACAGCGCGCGGATCCGACGGAATGGATTGTACGACGTCTATGTCCGTTGGGTCGCGGATTGGGGCGGGCAACCGCATTCCCGGCACGAGCGGGCAGCCGAGGTAACCGTTCACCACAATGATGGAGAAACGACTACGACCGTCGATCAAACCGTCTCGTCCGATGGCTGGGTCAAGCTTGGGCAGTTCCGGTTTGATCGAACGAAAAACCCCGAACTCGTGGTGACCGTTGAAGGCACAACACCGGGACGGACGCTGATCGCAGACGGGGTGATGCTCGACTGGCAATCGAAGTAGATTTAACCAGGGGCGTGGGCGGCATATGTCGCTCGCACCCATTTTGGTCGGTTTGCTTTTTAAGATTCGGCCAGTTCAGAATGCCAGACTTGGGACCGCCTCATCCTTCGCGGAAACTATGATCAATCGATCGTATGAATGGGTCGAGCAGATAAGCAAGCGCTGTCTTTTTGCCTGTCATGATAAATACTTCCGCATTCAGACCCGGTCGTAATGCAAAAGTCTTGTCGCGCTGGGTGAGTGTGTCCGGGTCTACCTTAATTCGTGCCAGGAAATACGACTTTCCGGTTTCGGCGTCGGTGAGTCGGTCAGCAGAGACGTAGGTCACTTCGCCATAGATCAAACCCTGGTCACGACGGCCAAATGCCGGGAAGACCACGCGTGCCCTTTGCCCGATATTGATGTTGTCGATGTCTGAGGGCGAAACCCGCGCATCAATAAGCAGCTCTGCTTCTTCGGGAACGATATCCAAAATGGGCTGGCCACGCCCAATAACGCCGCGATCGGACGTAAACTGAAGGTCCATGACAATGCCCGCATGCGGCGCGCGGATTTCGGTTCGCGCAAGCTTGTCTTCCGCCGCCAGGAGTTGCGTTTCCACATCCGCCAAAAGCGTCCGCGTGCTGCTCAATTCCTGGTTCACAGCGTCCAGATATTGTTCGCGATCGGTAATGATGCCACGCTCAATCTTGGCAATTTGCAGCTTCGCCTCGGCAATTTCGGTCCGTCGCTCACCAATGTCACCTTTCAGCCGGATCTGTTCGCGTTGAAGGCCGATGATCTTATCCTTCGGCGCGAAGCCCTTTTCCTCCAGTGACAATAACCCTGTGAGCTGCTCATCAATCATCGTATTTTCGGCGCGCATGCTGGAGATTTCAATTTCGATGCCACGGATTTTCTCGTTGAGCTGCTCAATTTCCTTTGACGCGATGGCAGCCTTGCTCAGCATCACCGCAACACGACCCTCAAAAAGGTGAACCTGGCTTTGCTTAAGCTCAGCAAGCGGCGTCGACGCCATGTCGCCATCGAGCCATGCGGGGAAGGCAATCTGGAAACTCTCCGGGTCCTGGCGGTAGGTCTCCATCGCACTTGGATCGGCTAAAAACCTCCTTTCCGTGAGAAGTCTGGACCGGATCGCCGTCAAAGTATGGCGCTGCACTCTCAGCACATCATGCGACGCTTGAGCGCGGGTTTCGTCGAGTGAAATGAGCAGGTCCCCTGGCTGGACGACAGCCCCTTCCGCAACATGGATCTGCTTGATGATCCCACCCTCTAAATGTTGCACGGTACGGCGATTTCCCTCTGGGCTGACCACACCTGTGGCAATGGCGGCACTCGATATCGGAAAGGCCACAGACCAGAAGACAAGGCCACCAAAGAACGCGAGGATAACGCTAAACGCCCAAATTTTCGCCTTCCGAACCTTTGGGCCAAGACCGTCGTGTGATGAGCCGGGCGGTGTATACTGCAAGTTTGCTTTCGCAAGGAGCGCTTTACCTGTCATATATTTGCTTTCATCCTGCCACGTTCGTGGCCGTGTTCTTCGGATTTGGTTTCGCGAGCCGCAGGACCTCTGATGCATCACCGAATTGCTTAAGTGCCCCTTCATCAAGCACCACCACGCGATTACAGTCCGATAGAATCTTTGCGGTATGCGATACAACGACGATGGTCGAACCCGCAGAACGAAGATGCTGCAGCGCCTGGATCAGCCCGCGCTCGCCTGCAGAGTCAAGGTTTGAATTCGGCTCATCAAGAACAAGAAGTTTTGGCGTGCCATAGATAGCTCGTGCAAGGCCGAGCCTCTGGCGCAGCCCACCTGAGATTTTCTGACCATAGTCGCCGATTTCATACTCGTACCCACCGGGAAGGCGCAGTATCGTGTCATGCAGTCCGGTTAGCTTCGCGGCGGCAATGACCTGTTCGCTATCCGGATGGCCCATACGAGCGATATTTTCGGCGACGGTACCGTTGAAAAGTGCCACGCTCTGAGGAAGGTAGCCAATATGTTCCCCGATGCCCGCACTCTGCCATTCATATAAATCAGCGCCGTCAAGCCGGATATGCCCGCGGTCGGGCTGAAGGACCCCAACGATCAAGCGGCAAAGCGTGGATTTACCCGCAGATGAGCGCCCGACAAGCGCGCAAAGGTCGCCGGGCTCAAGTGCGAATGATATGTTTGAAATAACGGGCTTTTCGCAATCAGCCGGCTGATAAGTCACCCCCTCAACGAGGAGTTCGCCCCGCGGTGGCGGCAATGTGACGGCTGGTTTTTGACGCGGCTGAATACTCAACAGCTTATCCACCACAACGAGACTGGCGCGGGCGGAAATAAGATGCCGCCAGCCCCCGATCACCTGCTCGACGGGTGAAAGCGCGCGGCCGGCAAGTATTGACGCCGCGATCATGGCCCCCGCGGTGAGTTGCCCTTTCAAGAGCAGATATGCGCCCACCCCGATCATCCCAGCCTGGATGAACATGCGCACAAATTTGGACGCACTCAGCAGAATGCCGCTGGTATTTACGGCTTTGGACTGGGCCTCGAGCGCATGATCATGTTGGCGTTCCCAGCGGCGGGTAAGCGCGGGATCCATCCCCATCGCTAGTGTGACTTCGGCATTGGTTATCTGCTGGACCGCTTGGCCTTCAGCATCGGAATAGGATGCGCCAGCGGCGCGAACATGGTTGTCGCTCAGGCGCTGGTTGAGCAGACCCACGCCCAATAAGAGCGCAGCGCCAACCAGCGCAGTCGACCCCAACCACGGATGCATCAAAAAAAGCACGAAAATAAAGATAGGGACCGAAGGTGCATCAATAAGCGCCACCAAAGTACCACTTTGCAGAAAATTCCGGAGGTTGGCGAGATCCCGAAAGCCCTGCATACCAACGCTTTTGCCGAGAACGGTCGTGACCATACTCGACCTGAGAAGTGGCGGGCCAAGCTGCTGGCTGACCCAAACGGCTAGACGCGCGAGCAAACGTCCCCGCGCCTCACTTAGCACAGCAAACACAAGGAACGCGAAACCCGCGAGAAGGGTGAGATAAAGCAGCGTGGAAAGACTTGCGCTCCCGATCACCCGGTCGAGAACCTGAAAGAGATAAAGCGGCTGCGTAAACAACAGCAGATTGACGAATAAGCTGATCACAAATACCCAAATCAGCTCAGTACGAACCCGCTTATGAGTATGTCTGAGGACGTTCTGACCCTCGGTGGCTTTCGGTCGGTCAATCATAGCGCCTCTCTCAACTCGATCTGCACAGGATATGGGTTGTTCAGCAACCCATTCGTGATCACCGTCTGAAGCCATCAAAATAGCAAGGCGCACCGACCAGCTCTTTTTGGAGCCAACCGGTGCGCTTACCCGTCCAGTCAGGAAACTGACGCTCGTGATGCATCAGCCCATGATGAAATCGCTATCATCCAGGTTACTCTCGTTGAACCCTTCGAGCACGATACTGTCACCATTGTCGAACGCAATCAGCGTATTGCTACCAGCTTGAGAAATCGTTGCGATCGCCTCAAGTTCGGCTCTGGTGTCGATCACATCGTCACCATCGGTGGCATCTGGCCCCAATTCCGCAATGGCTGTGAAGTCGAGTTTGTCGCCACTTGAGAAGTCTGTGATGACGTCGTCACCATCACCGGATTCAAACACGAAGGTATCAGCCTGACTGCCACCCGTTAGCGTGTCGTCGCCCGTGCCGCCATCAATGGTATCACTGCCCGAACCGCCGTTGATCGAATCAGTACCCGCATCACCGCTGATGGTGTCTTCGCCGCCACCGCCTAGGATGTCGTCGTTACCGCTACCCCCATTGAGCTCATCGTTCCCGGAGCCGCCATTCAGCACATCGTGTCCGCCATCACCATTGATCGTGTCGTTCTGATCCGTTCCGGTGATCGTGTCGTTGCCGCCCAGGCCGTTGACGACGATATCGTCGGGTCCATCGTTGGTGATGCCGCTCAGGTCGATGTTGTTCGCACCGCCATCGCCGCCACCGCTGTTTGTGCCGTTAATGGCGTTACCGTTTGTTACGATCTCTTCGACGCTGATTGGATCGAAATCATCAACCGTAATATCGTCTTCAAGAACGATGGTATCGCGGTTATTGCCGCCATCGATGGTCGTGCCGACTTCGTTTCCAGAGAGATTGATGGTATCGTCACCCGATCCGGCATAGATGGTATCGACGCCACCATTCGCCAGTATGATGTCGTTCCCGCCATCAGCATTTATCGCATCGTTACCCGATCCACCGTCAATCGTATCGGCACCATTGCCGCCGTTCAGAATGTCGTTTCCGGCGCCACCGTTTATCTCGTCATTCTGGTCGGTTCCGGTGATTTCATCATTCCCACCAAGGCCGTTGATGATGATGTCTTCGCCGACATTGGTGATGCCGCTTAGGTCGATGAGATTGGCACCACCGTCGCCACCGCCGGAGTTGGTGCCGTTGATTTCAAATCCGTTAGTATCAATCTGTTCCACACTAGTGGGGTCAAACTCGTCCACTGTGATGTTTCCATCAAGCACAATGGTGTCACGGTTGTTACCGCCATCGATCGTTGTTCCAACCTCATCACCGGTCAGGACAATTGTGTCGTCGCCTGAACCCGCGTTGATGGTGTCCACACCCAAACTGGCCTCGATGGTGTCGTTACCGCCGCCGGCGTTGATGGTGTCATCGCCCGATCCACCGTTGATGATATCAGCCCCATTCCCACCATTCAGGGTATCGTTGCCACCATCACCGTTGAGAATATCAGCCTGATCGGTACCGGTGATGATATCACTACCGCCACCGCCATTAATGATCACGGGGGAAGCGCCAACGTTGGAGATCCCTGTTAGGTTGATGGTATTCGCGCCGCCATCGCCGCCACCCGAACCGGTGCCGTTGATGGCATGGCCCTGCGTATCGATCTGTTCTACGCTCGTGGGGTCAAAATCATCAACCGTAATATCGCTGTTCAGGACAATGCTGTCACGGTTGTTGCCACCATCAACCGTTGTCCCAACTTCGTTGCCTTCGAGGAAGATTGTATCGTCGCCTGATCCGGCATTGATGGTATCTACGCCCGAGCTTGCCAGCACTGTGTCGTTCCCGCCACCGGCGTTGATGGCGTCATTGCCCGATCCACCATCGATGATATCAGCCCCATTGCCACCGTTTAGAATATCGTTGCCGATGCCACCATTGAGCGTATCATCTTGGTCTGTGCCGGTGATGGTGTCATCTCCACCATTCCCGTTGACGACGATATCGTTGCTCAGGCTTTTGATCCCGGAAAGATCAATGATATTCGCGCCACCATTGCCGCCACCGGAGTTGGTGCCGTCGATTTCAAATCCATTGGTCTCGATCTGTTCAACACTTGTTGGAATGAAATCATCAACCGTAATGTCGCTTTGGAGCACGATGGTGTCGCGGTTGTTCCCGCCATCAATCGTGGTATCAACCTCATCACCATCGAGGAAAATCGTATCGTCGCCCGATCCGGCACTGATGATGTCCACACCCGAGTTCGCGAGGATCGTATCGTTCCCGCCACCCGCGTTGATGGTGTCGTTTCCCGATCCGCCATCAATGGTGTCGGCACCTGATCCACCATTCAGCTCATCATTTCCGCTGCCACCGTTCAGGATATCGGCTTGATCGGTGCCGGTGATAATATCATCACCGCCATTGCCGTTGATGACGACATCATTACCCAGACTCTTGATGCCGCTCAGGTCAATCGTATTGGCGCCGCCATCGCCGCCGCCTGAACCAGTGCCGTTGATTTCAAACCCATTCGCATCGATTTGTTC
>JBCDDR010000108.1:0-8597 GCA_039180205.1 Pseudomonadota bacterium
CTTCAACCGCCGCATGAGCTTTTTCGTCTCAGCGAATTCTCTGCTCATAGGTGCCTTCACACGGATCCATGACGGCTTTCTCAGCTGAGGCTTCGGTGACGGTGCCTCATTTTTGGTCGGTTTAGCGATCAGGCTACGTGTTGGCGCAGTCATGCAAAGGGTCCTCTGAACTTTGTTTTGCACTCGATACCGAGGGGATATCAAATCCCTCTAGAAATGGATAGCCCGGCCATAAGCATCAAGTACTGACTCATGCATCATTTCACTCAGTGTGGGGTGCGGGAAGATCGTGTGCATGAGTTCAACTTCGGTTGTTTCCAATGTACGTCCAACCGCATATCCCTGGATGAGTTCGGTGACCTCCGCCCCGGCCATATGGGCACCTAACAGCTCGCCGGTGTCGGCGTCAAAAATCGTTTTGATGATGCCTTCCGCTTCCCCAAGCGCGATCGCCTTCCCATTGCCAATGAAAGGGAAGCGCCCGACTTTGATCTTGTGGCCCGCCTCTTTTGCCGCTTTTTCGGTGAGACCCACGCTCGCCACCTGAGGACGACAATAGGTGCATCCGGGGATATTTCCCTTGTTGAGGGGGTGAACATCCGGCAGGCCCGTTATCGTTTCCACCGCAATGACGCCCTCGTGCGAGGCTTTGTGCGCAAGCCATGGGGCGCCCGTAACGTCGCCAATCGCCCAGACATTTTTCACATTAGTACGCCCATGACCGTCAGTCACGATATGCCCGCGGTCAACTTTAATCCCAAGGTCCTCGAGGCCAAGGCCTTCCACATTTCCCTGAATCCCAATGGCAAGGATCACCCGATCGAAACTTTGCTTCGTTGCGCCTTTTCCTTTGAGATTTAGCGAGGCATCAACGCTCGTCTTGCCGACCTTGAGCCCCTCAACGGTACCTTCCGTATGAAGGTTGATCCCTTGTTTCGTAAGCGTCTTTGCCATGAAATCAGAGATTTCGGCATCCTCAACCGGAAGGATCCGATCCATCATCTCAACCACGGTAACATCCGCACCCATATCGGAGTAAAAGCTCGCGAACTCGATTCCGATGGCCCCCGAGCCAATCACGAGGAGCGACTTGGGCATCGTTTTTGGGGTCATCGCGTGTTTATACGTCCACACGCGGTCACCATCGGCTTTCAGGTGCGGCAACTCGCGCGCGCGCGCGCCCGTCGCGATCATAACATTCGCCGCTTTCAGGCTGGTATTTCCCGATTTACCCGATATCTCGACAGACGTTGAAGAGGTGAGTTTCGCTGCACCATCAAATACCAAAACTTTGTTTTTCTTCAAAAGATGACGCACACCTGCATTCAATTGACCGGCGATGCCGCGCGACCGTTTCACAACGGCGTCAAGATCAAAGCCTGGATTATCGGCCTTCAATCCATAGTCTTTCAGATTGTGCAGATAGTGATAGATCTCAGACGTCCGCAGCAGCGCCTTGGTAGGAATGCAACCCCAATTCAAGCAAATCCCGCCGAGATGCTCGCGTTCCGCAAGGGCAACTTTCATCCCCAGTTGGGCGGCTCTGATGGCTGCGACATAACCACCGGGGCCACCCCCTATCACCACTAGATCAACGCTCTGATCGGCCACTTCAACTCCCCTTCATGGTAATTCTCAAAAGACCTTCAGCAGAACAACGACCAGGATCGTACTCAACAATGCAAAGCCGCTACAGAGATAGCTGAACGGAGAAATTTTAGGTTGAAGTGCGCCCAGAAGCGCAGCGAAGATCCCAACCATAAGAACAACGAGTAGATAGGTGATGACAAAGCTCGCAGCCGCGCGGTTTTCAATCATCTGACCAAGCCGCCCTTGCATCAAAAACACGCCGGCCAGGCCACCTGACTGACCGACGAAAAGGGCAAAACACAAAATGCGCTGGAATCTCCGCCTTTGCAGGCGAGACGCGGCTTTCCTGCCTAGTTCCCCGCGAATATCCGGTTCATCGTCAAAATCAGCAACCGGCGCGTTTCCCAACTCATGTGTGGCCTCGTCCGGAGACCCATCACGCGCATCGTTTTGAGATAAGGTGTCATCCAGGGGCTTTTGACCTATAATCTGGTCGTCGTCGTGATTTCTACTGTCCGTCATAACCCCAGACTTACAACATCATACGCGCGGGGGTCTCGAGAAATCCCTTGAACGCGGCCAGCCACTCCGCACCGATTGCGCCATCGAGTGCCCGGTGATCTACCGCTAACGTACATGACATCATCGTCTGGACCGCTACCGCATCGTCAACAACGATGGCGCGCTTTTCCCCCGCACCCACGGCAAGGATCGCCCCCTGCGGTGGATTGATCACGGCGCCGAATTCACGGATCCCGAACATGCCGAGATTAGAAAGCGAAAACGTACCCCCCTGATAATCTTCAGGCATGAGCGCGCCATCCCGCGCCTTTTGAGCGAGTTCTTTCATCTCGGACGAGATTGCAGCAAGGCCCTTGGCACCAGCGTCACGAATGACAGGTGTCACAAGCCCGCCGGGAACCGCAACAGCGACCGAAATATCCTGACGCGCAAACCGATACATCTTGTCGCCTGCAAACTGCACGTTTGCGTTCGGGACCTTCTTCAGCGCAAGTGCGGATGCCTTGATGATGAAATCATTGACCGAAAGTTTGATCCCGTCATCAGCTAACAGGGCATTGAGCTCCTTGCGGGCCTTCAAAAGCCCATCGAGAGCCACGTCAATCGTCAAATAGAAATGCGGAACAGTGGATTTTGACTCGGTCATACGCCGCGCGATCACCTTGCGCATGCCAGACAATTTGACTTCCTCAAACGGAATATCAGCGGGGGGCGGGTAAATCGATGACACCGGTTTAGCATCCGCCGGCGTTTCGGCAGCTGTTGACTGCGATGGTTCAGCAGCAGCTTGTGGTGATACATCGACAACATCGCGTTTCACAATGCGCCCACCGGGCCCCGATCCCGACACGCTCGCAAGATCAATGCCCTTTTGCTCTGCGATACGCTTGGCGAGCGGAGAAGCCTTTACCCGCCCATCAGACGCTGGTTTTTCGCTCGGGGACTTGGGGGACTTTGGTGCCGGCGTGTCCGGTGTCGGCTGGGCGGTCGCTTCCGTCGATTTTGGTGCCGCACGATCTGGCGTATCGGACACGGTTGAACCCGACGACGCAGTCTCAAGGGCGGCATCATCTTCGCCCTCTTCCAAAATCACAGCGATCTTGGTGCCAACGGGAACGTCCTCGGCACCAGCCGCAATGAGGATTTTCCCCATACGGCCTTCGTCGATTGATTCAACTTCCATAGTCGCCTTATCGGTTTCGATCTCAGCAATGACATCGCCAGACGTAATCGGATCTCCCTCTTTCACCAGCCACTGCGCGAGCGTCCCCTTTTCCATTGTTGGGGAAAGGGCGGGCATGAACACATCAATTGGCATGCTGATCTCCGTCAGATAAAGGGTAAGGCCCGAGCCCATTCCTATTGTGTTTTGTGCAGGCGCTATCTGTCCGCATAAGTCAATCTTAGTCGAGGTAACAAACCGCGCGTGCAGCCTTCACCACCTCTTCCGGTTTGATGATCGCAAGTTTTTCGAGGTTGGCGGCATAAGGCAAGGGCACATCTGCATTGCAAACCCGGGTCACCGGCGCATCGAGATAATCAAACGCCTCTTCCATCAACCGGGCTGAGACCTCAGAGGCAACGGAAAATTGCGGCCAGTTTTCCTCAACAACCACGCAACGATTGGTTCGCTTGATACTCTCAACAACGTGCGGGATATCGAGCGGGCGAATGGTGCGCAGATCGATAACCTCGGCTTCAACGCCCTGGGTTGCGAGTTCATCGGCCGCCGCAAGCGCCACCTTTACACCAATGCTATAGCTGACGATCGTAACCGCGTCACCTTCGCGCACTGTCCGCGCACGGCCGATCGGCACCACCCAGTTGTCGATGGCGGGAACATCAGAACTGTCGCCGTAAAGAAGTTCATTTTCCAAAACGACGACCGGATTGGGGTCGCGGATTGCTGCTTTCAACAATCCCTTCGCATCTGCTGCCGAATAGGGGGCGACGACCTTCAATCCAGGAACCGAGCCGTACCAGGCAGCATAGTTCTGGCTGTGCTGTGCCGCAACGCGCGAGGCGGCGCCGTTCGGTCCACGAAACACGATCGGACAACGCATCTGGCCACCCGACATATAGTTTGTTTTCGCTGCTGAATTGACGATATGGTCGATGGCCTGCATTGCGAAATTAAAGGTCATGAACTCAACAACCGGTTTCAATCCGGCGAAGGCGGCCCCAGAGCCGACCCCAGCGAAGCCATACTCGGTGATCGGCGTATCGATCACACGGCGTTCGCCAAACTCATCCAAAAGCCCCTGCGTAACCTTGTAGGCCCCCTGATATTCGGCAACCTCTTCACCCATGACAAAAACGTCGCTGTCCGCACGCATTTCTTCGGCCATTGCGTCACGCAACGCTTCGCGCACAGTCAGTTTGACCATCTCCGTACCTTCTGGAACGTCTGGATCATCGACTTGTGGGGCATTCAGTTGTTCTAGGGGCATGGGCGAAGGCGCAGATGTATCATTCTGATTTTCATCCGCCGGTTCAGGCTCGGTGGCGTCCACGCCTTTACCCTCTAAGGTGTTTTCATCTTCCCCTTCCTCCAACAACAGCGCGATCAGCGTGTTGACCTTGACACCTTCACTTCCCTCTTCAACCAGCAACTTACCAACGGTGCCTTCGTCGATCGATTCGACTTCCATAGTGGCTTTATCGGTCTCAATCTCAGCAATCACATCTCCGGAACTGACCTTATCGCCCGGAGCCACCATCCATTTGGCCAGTGTTCCCTCCTCCATTGTGGGAGAGAGCGCAGGCATTGTAATTTCAATTGGCATACAGTCTGATCCTTCGGGCCGTTCGGGAAGATGGGCATCCAGTCCTTTTACGAACAGAAATTCGGAAATCGACAGGTTTTGTGGCAAAGCCTTCTGCCGATATCCTTATCCAAGGCGCACGATCATAAATTAAGCATCGACCGGCACAAAAACATCGGTGAATAATTCTTGCGGTTCCGGTTCTGGGCTCTGCTGCGCAAAATCCGCTGCTTCAGCGACGATTGCCCGGATTTCCTTGTCGAGTGATTTGAGGTCGTCCTCGTTGACCCCGTCTTTCAGAAGACGCGCCTTCAGCATTTCGATGGGGTCTTGTTCCTCGCGTATCTTTTTGACCTCGTCCTTTGAACGATACTTGGCGGGGTCCGACATGGAATGCCCGCGATAGCGATAGGTTTTCAACTCGAGCAGTACAGGCCCCTCACCCTTGCGACAGGTCGCGATTGCCTCGTCTGCGGCGGCACGAACGGCGACCACATCCATACCGTCCACCAGTTTCCCAGGAATTCCAAAGCTTTCACCGCGTCGAAAAAGGTCTGGCTGCCCGGAGGATCGCTTCACAGAGGTCCCCATCGCATATTGGTTATTTTCAATGATGAATACGATGGGAAGCTTCCAAAGCACCGCCATATTGAAAGTCTCGTAGACCTGACCCTGGTTCGCCGCCCCATCACCAAAATAGGTGAGACTGACCGCATCGTTACCTCGATATCGCGCAGCACACGCGAGGCCCGCTCCAAGTGGAACCTGGGCGGCGACGATGCCATGGCCGCCGTAGAATCCATGATCGACCGAAAACATATGCATCGATCCACCCTTGCCCTTGGAAATCCCACCGGAACGACCCGTAAGTTCGGCCATGACAAGTTTAGGATCAATGTGGCAGGCGAGCATATGGCCATGATCGCGATAACCGGTAATGACGGCGTCACCGTCCTTTAGCGCGCTTTGTAAACCGACGACAACCGCCTCTTGACCAATATAGAGATGGCAAAACCCACCGATCAGACCCATGCCATACATCTGGCCGGCTTTTTCTTCAAACCGGCGGATCAGCAGCATTTGACGATAGAATTCCCGCAACTGCTCCTGGCTCAAAGTCGGTTGTTTTTTGCGCCGAGGGGCCCGTTTGGCCGGCGTTTTCCGTTCTGCCATATCCTCCATCCCCAAATTCGCGAACCGGGTTCGCCTGGCCCACGCGCATCTTTGCTTACATGGCTCGAACCCGGAATTTCTATTGGATCGGTGTAACGAAAAATGCCGGGCTTGACCACATCATTCACCCGCGAATGATCACATCCGCTTGAACCATAGGCAAAATGTTGACTTGCGGACTTCGCGCAAAAAGATGCGCTCAGGGGTTGCCTTCGGGCAGTGCCGGAAGCTTGACGATCAATTCATCGGACCTCAGAAGCCCGAGGCGCTTTCGCGCCAATTCATCAAGATAATCAGGGTCAATGCCGTGTCTGTCGAGCAAGGCGACTTTGCCTTCCAGCGCCAATCGTTCGTCGCGAAGCGCCTTCGCCTTATCGGCCAGCACCTCAATCCGCTTCTCATAGTGTGTTAACGCGATGATCCCGTGCCGCCCTTCGAAGGTATGCCATCCAAAATAGAGACAAACGCAAAACAGCACTGCAGGGTGCAGCCGACGAAGAAAACGTCGCCCTTTCGGCAGGTTTTTTTTAACGGGTAAGTTTCTAGCCATTCCGGGACTGAATCACACCTGATTCATGCGGTCAAGGTTCGTTTCCATGAGCTCGATCAATTTCGTGGACCACAGAGAACCTGTGCATAAAAACAACAATTCTACGTATGCTGAAAAATCGCGCTTCCCGGATAATGAGCTGCTGATCCAAGGTTTTCCTCAATGCGAAGAAGCTGGTTGTATTTCGCGAGCCGATCCGAGCGCGCGAGTGACCCGGTTTTGATCTGGCCGCAATTTGTGGCGACCGCGAGATCAGCAATCGTGACGTCTTCAGTCTCGCCGGATCGATGCGACATGACCGACGTATATCTTGCGCGATGCGCCATATCGACCGCCGCCAGCGTTTCCGTCAGCGTTCCGATCTGGTTGACTTTCACGAGGATGGAATTGGCAATTCCCTTCTCAATACCTTGGGCAAGCCGATCTGGATTGGTGACGAACAGATCATCACCGACAAGCTGAACCGATGATCCCAGTTTTTCGGTGAGCCGCGCCCAGCCCTCCCAATCATCTTCAGCGATCCCGTCCTCGATGGAAACGATCGGATACTTCGCGCAAAGCTGCGCATAATCATCGATAAGTTCCTCGGCAGTGAGGGTCCGCTCTTCGCCTTTCAGATGATAAAGACCGCCTTCAAAAAACTCGGTCGAGGCCGCATCAAGTGCAATGGCGATCTGTTCGCCGGGCTGAAACCCTGCCCCTTCGATCGCCTTCATGATGAACCCAAGCGCTGCATCACTACTTGCGAGATTTGGCGCGAAACCGCCCTCATCCCCCACGGCTGTGCTATGCCCATCGGCGGCGAGATTTGCCTTCAACTGGTGGAAAATTTCAGCGCCCCACCGCAACGCGTCGGAAAAACGCGGGGCACCAACCGGCATGATCATAAATTCCTGAACATCAATCGGGTTGTTTGCATGTTCTCCGCCGTTGATGATGTTCATCATCGGCACCGGAAGGATGTGCGCTGTGACACCTCCGACATAGCGATAGAGCGGCAGATCAACGCTCTGCGCGGCTGCTTTCGCCATCGCGAGGCTGACACCTAAAATTGCATTCGCACCCAGTCGGCTCTTGTTGGGTGTGCCATCGAGTTCGATGAGAATTTCGTCGATATCGGCCTGATCACGCGCATCAAGCCCAACGAGTGCGTCCATAATCTCACCGTTAACATTTTCAACGGTTTGTGCGACCCCTTTGCCTCGAAAAGCCTCGCCGCCATCACGCAGTTCAACGGCTTCGTGTGCGCCGGTCGACGCCCCAGACGGCACAGCAGCCCGTCCAAGACTGCCGTCTTCCAAAACAACATCGACTTCAACGGTAGGGTTTCCGCGACTATCCAGTATCTGGCGCGCGGTGAGTTCATAGATGATAGCCATCGCGATTTTTCCTCATATCAGCAATTGGATGCAGTTTCGGGCTGCATCACCACATATGAGGCCAGTGATAGGTCGCGATCGCTGGGTACGCAATCATCATCAACAGGAAATGAAGGATCAGGTATTCTCAACGAGCAAAGCAAGGAGCCACGAAAGCCCGGCAAAAAAACTATAAATGAGTGCCAGATATCCAACCACCAGAACGGGACTGTTTTGCCATTTGAGAAGGGGAAAGGCCTTCGCCTCGGCGAAGCGGCGTTTTAGGTTTCGACGTTCTTTTCCAGCAAGAACTGTGAGAAAAAACAATCCAAACGAAAGCCTGATATTCACAGTCGCATTTGAATTCGCGTTCAGCTTCAGTATCGACTTTTCAATGTCAGCTCGTGACGCTTTATCAATTTTGTCCATGGTTTTGGAAGAAAGCGCATTCCAAAACCTCGCCAGCATCGGGTTCTGCTCGGCCGTTTGAAATTTTCTCTGAAAGTCGTCTTCTACATTGGGTAATGGCAGCGCTACGGGGTGCGCCTCGCTTTGCTGCTCCCTACAATCCTCGGCATGACTGTGTCCAAGGTCCGAAGGATCTTCGCCACCACTGAGGGGTTCAACGACTTTTTGGAC
>JBCDDR010000109.1:0-8590 GCA_039180205.1 Pseudomonadota bacterium
GGCGGCGATATCGCCGATATGTTCGGCAGTCTGAAAGAAGGTTTACGCGCGCCGCTTTCAGGAATGGGAACGGCGTTTTCGTCATCGCTCTTCGGGCTTGCGGGATCGCTTGTCCTCGGGTTTCTCGACCTTCAATTGGGACAGGCACAAAACCGCTTTTATAATGAACTCGAAGATTGGTTATCGGGCTTCGCTAAAATTACCGAGGCGGCCGGGGACGGCGCTGGTGTTGGCGGGGTTGGGGCATCAAGCTACCTGACTGCGATTCTTGAACAATCGGCGGATAGCCTCGACAATATCGACCGTCACCTTAAACGGTCCGCTGAACGCGAAGGTGAGATGCAACTGACACTTGAGGGCTTGTCGCAATCGATCAATACCCTCGTTCAGGGGATTGGCGAAAGCCAGGCCGAAGCACGCGCGGCCCTCGCCGGGCAAGAGCGGATGGTTGACAGCCTTCGCGATCTGACCCGCGGGATCGAACGATCACAAAGCGATAGGGGATCCGACGCGCTCGCTGGATCGATAGGTGCGGTTGACCAAAAAATGGCGCAACTTGTTGCCCTCCAAAAAGAAGCGCAATCTGGGGTTTCTGAAGAGCTTTCGCACGAATTTCGGCGGTTGGCGCGCACCATTGCGGCGATCATTGACGAACGCGCGGCCAATGATACCGCTGAGACAGACGAATGAGCGCCCGCCTTCGAGGGGGACGACGAAGTTCGGCGGAGCTCAGCTGGCCGGGTTTCGTCGATGCGTTGTCGTCGCTTTTGCTGGTCATCATGGTCATGCTGATGATTTTCGCCCTCGCGCAGTTCTTCTTGGGGAATGCGCTTTCGGGGCGCGATGCGGCGCTCGCCAAACTCCAGTCGCAACTTTCTGATCTCGCCAATCAACTTGCGCTCGAAGAGGCGACAACGATTGGCCTGCGCAACCAGATTTCCACGATTTCGGCCACGCTTTCGGATGCCCGGGGTGAAAACTTTCGATTAGAAGGTGAGCTCTCAGACCTGCGCGATGATCTTCTCGAGGCTGAAAACAAGCTCGCTGAGGCAGCCCGTCAACAGGCGGCCTCGCAACAACAGATCGCCGATCTACGCGGTGAAATCGGCGCGGCGCAAAATGAATTGGCGACCGAACGCGCCGCAACACAGACCGCACGTGATGAGGTGGCGAAGCTTAACCAGAACCTGGATGAATTTCGTCGGCAACTGGCAAGCCTGGAAGCGAGCCTCGACGCTGCCGATGCGCGGGACCGCGAACAGAAGGCAGTGATTGCTGATCTCGGCCGGCGTCTGAACACAGCGCTTGCTGGCAAAGTGCAGGAACTGGCAACCTATCGATCTGAATTTTTTGGTCGGTTGAAGGAACTGCTCGGCGGTCGGTCCGACATCGTTGTGCGCGGCGACCGGTTCGTCTTCCAATCCGAATTGCTGTTTGAAAGCGGGTCGGCAACGCTCGGCCCAAAGGGCCGTGAACAGCTCGACAAGATTGCCGAAACCTTGCTTATCATCTCGAATACAATTCCCGAGACGATCAATTGGGTCTTGAGTGTGGATGGCCACACAGACCGACTGCCGATTAACACACCTGAATTTCCGTCAAACTGGGAGTTGTCGCAAGCGCGCGCCCTGAGCGTGGTGCGCTATTTGATTTCCGCAGGGGTGCCGGCAAATCGCCTTGCCGCGACAGGGTTTGGCCCCTATCAACCGATTGATGACGGTACCAGCCGCGCGGCAAATCGCCGTAACCGGCGGATTGAGTTGCGGCTGACGCAAAGCTGACCTGGTCAATTAAATCCTGGCACCGCCACCTTTTTCGGAGTCCGTCCCATGAAATTTCATGTCACGCTGAAATCTACTTTCAAAAGGGGCGATTTCTATTGGGTGTGCGATGTCAATGCCGATACCGAAGACGAAGCGGTGGTGGCGGCAGAACACCTGTTTCTCGAAGTCACTGAAAAACAAGACCATTGGGAATTCAGCGATTTTCAGGTCGAGCGCGCCTCATAAAAACAGGTAACAGCTCGGTATGCTGGATTTCGGCAGGTTTCCATTTGTATTTCTTGAAGACCCCGACACGGGAGGCGCGCGGCTCTTTCAATCGCCGACCGAGATCATTTCCGTTGACCACATCGATGATGTCGAGAACGCGTTGGGTGCACTTCAGGACGCCATTGATCGCGGTTCCTTCGTCGCGGGTTTCCTCGGTTATGAGGCAGGTATCCCCTTGCAGCCCCGCTTTCCTATCGATCGGAAACGTCTCCCAAATTCTGTAATGCCGGTGTTGTGGTTTGGAGTGTTCACACATTGCACTCATCTGAGCCCCAGCGCGCGCGAACGTTTCTTGCTTCGTGACGGCGCGCGGGTTGCGCAAACCAATATCCGCATTCTTGGCCCGCAAATCTCCAATGTGAAGTATGCGATGGCGGTCGATACGATTGATAGCTACCTGAAGGCAGGGGACATTTATCAGGTCAACCATACCTTCCCAATTTCTATTCAGATCGCTGGCGATGTTCGCGCCTTTTATCGCGATACAATGAGCAGAGCGGTGGCCCCCTATGGCGGCCTGATCGTGACGGGTGAGCATGCGATCTGTTCCTTCTCGCCTGAGTTATTCGTTGAACAGGCGGGCCACGTTTTTCAGAGCCGACCCATGAAGGGTACCGCGCCCCGCCCTCTCGACCCGTCAATGGCTGCAGACACCGCAAAGGCACTTCAGCGCGATGAAAAAAGCCTGGCTGAAAACCTGATGATTGTCGATCTGATCCGCAATGACTTCAGTCGGATCCCAGCCATTGAAAGCGTGGAAGTCAGAGCGCCTTTCGCGGTTGGGAAGTACCCAACCCTGATGCAAATGACGAGCGATGTGGTGGCGACCCAGTCCTCCAAAATACCCGAAAAGACTGCGTTTGAGGACACCATGCGGGCGTTGTTCCCGTGCGGATCAATCACCGGCGCGCCAAAACTTCGTGCGATGGAAATCGTTAGCGAAATCGAGCCCCACCCGCGCGGTGTCTATTGCGGCGCCATCGGTTTCGCAGCGCCCGCGCGCGAACGCATTCGCCAGCGGTTCAATGTTGCGATCCGCACCGTGGTCTCAGACAGAAACGGGAACGCTTCCCTCGCGGTTGGCAGCGGAATTGTGGCCGACAGCACGACTGCATCCGAATATGAGGAATGCCTTTTGAAAGCTCGTTTCCTCGAAGAGCGTTGGCCTCCTTTTGCACTCATCGAAACCATGCGATGGCGCGCCGACACGCAAAAGGTGAGCCGCGAAGCGCTGCATTATGCGAGGCTGGAGGAAAGTGCTGCATTTTTCGGCTTTCAGATCGATGTGGATGAGATCAAAGACCGAATGCGAGTGGCCGCTGAATTGTTATCCGGTACCCAGACCGATCAACGGGTACGGCTGCTGCTCTCGCGAACCGGGGCCGTATCGGTAACGATGTCAGAGGCCCCGGCGCCCTGGTGTGATGATGACATTCCTGCCCACATTCGTTTCGCAGATCGCCCGGTCGATCCCGATGACCCATTTCTCTTTCACAAGACGACCAATCGAGCCGTTTATGAAAATGCGCTTGCGAAGGCACGAAAAGAAAACCCCGATTGTGACGAGGTCATTCTGTTCAACCGTGAGGGAAACGTGACCGAGGGGAGCTACACGACTGTCTTTGCGAAAATATGTGGCACTCTGGTCACACCCCCCATCCAACAGGGCCTGTTAAGCGGCGTGTTACGTGCGGAAATGTTGGAGAAAGGGCTTGCCCACGTTGCGCGGGTGTCGCGGGCTGATCTTCTCAATGCCGAGGAGATTTGGATTGGCAACAGCTTACGCGGCCTCAAGCCTGCCACACTCTCAAAGCACACAACTTCACAGATTGTTTAACCTTAGCGTCTATTGTCAAAGCGTCTTGGGAACTTCATTTGAGATCCTCGACAAATGGCAAACTGTCGGTAACGGCAGGACGCAAAGTGACTGGTCCTTTGACACATAAACGGCATTCGCATTGGAAGGCGATTGTTCAAAGGATGGCGGCACTGCCGAAGGGAGACAGGCTATGAGTATCAACCCAGTAAACCTATCTGCGAATTCGACTGCTGTCGATTTTCAGACCGAGGCCGACGATCCCCGGCATGTCCGCGAACTCGCGAGCCAACTCGTCAGATACCTTGGTGCAAACGGCGCACGCAAGGCCTGCCGGGAAAACCGGTGGAGCGGCGTTCTCGAGCTCATCGAAAACGAACACCCATAGAGCTTGTTTCTCGCGCAGAACCCTGTTGGTTGAAATAACCGACAATTCGGTCTCGCCTGTCGCGTGCCGCGCCATCGCGTGAGGTGCGTGCGGGGGTGATTGTGACGGTGAAGCGCTCCAGAATGAGATGCTCGGCATTGGAAAATGCGAACCTGTTTTGATAAGCCGTAACGACAAAACCCAGCCAATCCGCGGGTTTCCCCTCCCCTTGCCGGAAATTTTCCTGAAATTCCTGAAACTTGGGCCTGTCCTGAGCCACGTGAGCCTTGCCCTCGGCTCATTTTTCCGCAAATAATACCGCTCAAGAGAGTCGAAAGCAAAATTCGACCGGATTTGGGGTGTCTCGACGCAAGTTTCTTATCTCGACGCATTCGTTCTGAATGCTCGTTTGGATGTAGAGATGCTCTCTTCGCGGTGTTGTGTGTGCCGCAAAAATGAAGGACAGTGAATGAACAGGACCGAGCGCATTACCGCGTATGGTCCTGTTGTATTTCGCTGCGGGCGGATCGTCACACCCTTCGCTTTCCGTGCGGTCTTGGTCAGTTCTAGTGAGTGAGATAAAATGTGGCTGGCGAATGCAGATTGCAGGGAAATTTTTGGTTCGGCCTTATGGAATTGTTCCTCTGCCAGAGGGGCGAAGCAAACTGGAAAAATGACGGGGTGTGCCGGCAACTCTAAATAAAGTGATAAGCCGTCGCTCATTCCGCTTGGAACATACGATCATTTCAACTCGGGGACTTCTGTAGGAAGCAATATGGTTCAAAAACACATGCGACATGCGATACTCGGCGGTGCCGCCGCTGTTGCCCTTTTGGCGGGTGGCATCACATTCACCACAACACCAACTGAGGCTGACGAGCTCGACCAGATTATTGAAACGTCGAAAAAGACAATCGAAATGGCACAAGCTGCGCAGCAGCAGGTCAACCAGCTTAGCGAACAGTCCGAAAAGATTGTCGAAGACTTTCGCCAGCAGGCCCGTTTGATCGACAACACGCGGATTTACAACGCGCAAATCTCACAACGGATTGCCAACCAGGAAAAAAGAATAGCTGAGCTTGAACAGAACATCAGCGAAGTCTCGCAGACCCGGCAGCAGCTTGCCCCGCTAATGCAACAGATGATTGATCGTCTTGACGATTTTGTGCGGCTTGATATGCCCTTCAAGGTGAAAGAGCGCCAAGACCGTGTTGCTGAATTACGTGAGCTGATGCTCGACGGCGAAGTGTCGCCCTCCGAAACGTTTCGGAAAATTCTCGAAGCTTATAAGATTGAAAGCCAATATGGTCGTGCGGTTTCGAATTACCGCGGATCAGTTGTGCACAATGGCGGCGACCAGGACGTCGAGTTTCTTCAGATCGGGCGCGTGGCCTTGGTATACAAAGCGCCGGGCGCGAACACCGATGTCGTTGGACTTTATAACAAAAACACGGGTCAGTTCGAAGCGCTTCCGCGCGGATACGCCCGCGCTGTCGAGCAAGGGCTGAAGTTTGCGAAAAAGCAAGCGACCCCATCGCTCTTCATCCTCCCCATTCCTTCCCCGCAGGAGCGTTGATCCATGAAAACGTTTTCGATTTCAAAAACCGTCTTGGGCGGTCTTCTCGGTGGCGCATTGATGGCCGGCATGCTTTCGGGGTCTGTCCAGGCGCAAACTGCCGAGCCGCAAAGCCTCACTGACCTTTTGCGGACAATCGAACAGGCCCAAAAACAGGAAAGTGCTGAGGCGCAACGTCGGATTGCTGAGTTCCGTCGTGATCGCAATCGGCAGCGCGAGCTACTCAACCAAGCGAATGCCGATCTGCGCGCCGAACAACGACGCAGTGAGGAGCTTGAGAAACGCTTCGACGACAATGACCGGCTGACCGATCAGTTGACAGCGCAATATCGCGAGCGTCTCGGGGCGTTGAATGAGCTTTTTGGTGTTCTTCAGCAATATGCCGGTGACTTGCGCGGGCAGCTTGCAACGTCTGCCACCAATGTTGAGTTTCCGGGGCGGATTGACAAAATCGACCAGCTGATCGCCAAAACGGCCGAAGGCTCGACGCTTCCCAGTATCAATGAAATCAGCAACCTCTGGGTTGTGATGTCCCAGGAACTGGTGGCTTCAGGTGAAGTTTCGGCTTTTAATGCCGGCGTCTCCGAAGGGGGTAACTCAACCGACAAGCGGGTCATCCGCGTTGGGATGTTCCAGACCGTTGCCGACGGCGATTTCCTGAAATATGTGCTTCCTGAGGGCTCTGATGAGGGCTTCCTCGAAGTTCTCCCCACCCAGCCCGGTGGGGCAGTTGGTGCGACAGCAGGTGCGCTTTCGAATGCGCAGCCCGGCACCCTGGTTGATTTCGCAATTGATCCCCTTCGCGGCCAAATCCTTGAACTGGAGGGTCAAAAGCCAAACTTCGAGCAGCGGATCGCACAGGGCGGAACAATTGGTTACATCATTATCGCAATCGGTATTTTTGCGGTGATCTTCACGATCCTCAAACTGATCTATCTACTGATCGTCGGTGGCAAGATCCGCGGTCAAATCAAAAAGACCGAACCAAGCGAGGGCAACCCACTCGGGCGGGTCTTGAAAACCTATCATGATAATCGCGATGTCGATGTGGAAACACTTGAGCTCAAAATGGACGAAGCCATTCTGAAGGAGACGCCGAAAATCGAATGGGGCAATACCTTCGTGAAGATTATTTCGGTTGTCGCGCCTCTGATGGGACTGTTTGGAACGGTGACGGGTATGATCAACACCTTCCAGGCGATCACGCTTTACGGAACCGGTGACCCCAAGACGATGGCCGGTGGTATTTCGCAGGCGCTGATGACGACGGTTCTTGGGCTTTGCGTCGCGATCCCGACGGTGCTTTTGCATAGTGTTCTGGCGAGCCGTTCGAAATCGCTGATCCACATTCTGGAAGAGCAAAGCGCTGGTATCGTCGCGGTTCATGCTGAACGGGAGAACCAGAATGCAAGACCTGCTTAATGCATGGATTGCCATACAGGATTTCATGGCACGCGGCGGCAACGTCCTCATTCTGATTTTTCTTGTGATCTTCGTGATGTGGACGCTGATCATCGAGCGTTTGATGTATTATCGCTTGCGCTTCGGGCGAGAGGCTGCCCAGGTTATTGATGCCTGGGAATCGCGGCACGAACGCCGCTCGTGGCATGCCCATCAGGTTCGAACAGCTATGCTTTCCCAAGCACGAACGAACCTCAACGCGAACGTGGCCTTTATCAAAACCCTGGTGGCGGTCTGTCCATTGTGCGGCCTGCTGGGAACGGTGACAGGCATGATTGAAGTGTTCGATGTGATGAGCCTGCTAGGCAACGGCAATGCACGGGCAATGGCGTCGGGCGTGTCGAAAGCCACAATCCCAACGATGGCGGGTATGGTGGGCGCCCTTTCAGGGGTGTTCGCCTCATCCTATGTCGAAAACCGTTCCAACAAGCTCGGCGGGCGCCTCGAAGATAGCCTGACGATGGATCACTAGGGAAACCTGAGAAAAGGGCTGCGTCGTAAGATATGGCGCATCCCTTGACTTCAGCGCGAGAGCGTTCTGAACAGGTGCTTTCAACAAGGTGTGCCGCGATCAGTTTATAACGATCGCGGTGCGGACGGGGCGGACCGGCAAACCGCCCACTCTATCACCAAGCAACGTGAGCAATCTTTCGCCAAATCACTGTAATTGGCGAATCATGGGAGACGATGATGCGCAGCCACTCAAGTAAGCAGACCGAAGACGCAACGATCGATCTGACGCCGATGCTCGACGTCGTTTTTATCATGCTGATCTTTTTCATCGTGACCGCGACCTTCGTCAAAGAGGCCGGGATCGATGTAACCAAGGCTGACGCACGTACCGCAGAGTTGGCCAACCGCGCCAGCATCTTCATTGCGATCAATGCGAATAACGAAGTCTATATCCAGCGCAATAAGGTCGATATCAACCAGGTGGCCGCAACCGTTGAACGGCTCCATGCGGAAAACCCCAAAGGGAGCATCGTGATCCAGCCCGATGCGAAATCGAGCGTAAACATCTACGCAAAGGTTCAGGATCAGGTGAAAGCTGCAGGCGTTGAGACGATCATTCTGGCAACCACGCCGATTTAGCTCGTACTCCCGTTTCATCCATTTTTAGGTACCGTCAAGAGGACCCGATATGCGTAGACGCTTTGGAACACCCGAGGAAGAGGACAACATCGATCTGACCCCCATGCTCGATGTGGTGTTCATCATGTTGATCTTTTTTATCGTGACGGCCTCATTCATCAAAGAAAGTGGATTGAGCGTCACCCGTCCCGATCAAAACCAACCGCCGCCGCCCGAGGATAATGAAA
>JBCDDR010000110.1:0-8465 GCA_039180205.1 Pseudomonadota bacterium
AATCCGATTACGGGCGCAAAAATCAACGGGCTGACAAAATCCTGAAAGATGTCGGTACGATCTTCCACACCAAGGGGAAATCGCAGCATGTAGAGCGGTTGGGTGAGGGTCAGCAGCAGTAAAGAGGAAGGCGCCGCGCATAAAAACGGCAAGACCCACACAAGGTACCAGGGATATCCCGTGGGGGAGAGCAGCAGAAAGACCCACATCACGCTCACAATGGCGCGGGTCTCCGCATGCGGCGAGGAAAAGCGAATTCGGAGCATCCAGATCAAGCTACCGATAACGACAACGGCGACCATCAGTCTGGCAACATTATCGCCCAAAAGGGCCTGTAACCCTCGAAACAGAAATGCGTTGGTTTGCCAGTCGAGCGTATAGGCGATCAGCCCCGAATGGCTCCTGTTCTGGGTCAATAGCTGCGGAGCGAGGAACGCGGCGAAAACAACAAGCCCGGCCCCGGCCACCAGGGCCATACTCACAATCGACGAGGTTGGGGATTGGGTGTTTTGCTGTGTGCGATGGCCTTTGGCGACGGCGGCAAACGGTAGTAATACCAGCGGCCAGATTTTCACCGCCCCCGCAAGCGCCCATCCGATCGCCGAAAGATAGTGCCGTCCCTTGATCAATCCCCACCAGCCAAGCAGCAGGAAGGGTATGAGGATTGCCTCCATGTGGCCCGCGTTCATGACCTCGCGCACCAGCAATGGGTTCCACCAGTAAACGATCACCCAGAGCGGTGACCGATTAAGCGCCCGCATGATGACGAAGAGGCCCACCAGGCTTACGGCCTCAGCAACCAGCATCACCGCCCGCCATGCATCAAGCGACCATGGCTTTACAAATGCTGCCAACGCGAAAAACCCCTCGGTGATCGGTGGGTAAATTGACGTGAGGAGCGGGTAGGCGACGCGATAAAAGCTCTCGCCACCCTCACGCGCGACCTTGGCATGGGCAGGCGGAGGGGACCACGGCTCGGGCGTGGCCCCGGGGATCGAGCGGATCAGGTCGTTGTACGGGGGGTCTGGTCGCGCCTCGTATGGGGTGACAATATAAGGGTTGAGCCCCGCGCGGACCTGCGCCCCATCCCAGAGATAGCGGTAGCTGTCATCTTCATAAATCGGCTCGGTGCCGAACATGAAAAGCCGCATGAGAGCGCCGACCACCACCGCGAATCCAATGATGGATCGTTTCGGTACCACTTTTATAGTGGCGCGGATCGCGATGAAATAAACGAGCGCCGCCGCCATCATCAACGCGATCAGCGCTTCGGTCGGGCGGTCGAGGATAGGCCGGGTGTAGTCAAAGGCCGATGCAAATAGGGCGAGCCCCCCCGCCCAAAGGAGGAGGAGCCCGCCACAAATGACGATAACCGTTTCAGATTTTCGCGTCAGCCTTATCAAGATCCAGCCGGAAAGGCCCCGCCACCGCCGCCGCCAAGCGGAGATGCCGAAGCGGGAGGCGCTGTCCTGGGTTTGTGTTCAGCCAGACGATAGTTGAATTTATTGAACGCAAGTCCCCCCGAGGCATCAATCGCAGCCATTTTTTTCGACGCGGCATAGGTGCTCACATGTTTGAGCAGCTTTTCGTCGCTGCCGTCAAAGGCTTCGTCCTTAAACCAGCTGTAATATTCAGAGAGCGTGACTGTGCCTTTCCGGACATTCACCTCTGACCGGCTGTTCACAAAACGACGTGCGGCATCATCAAGATCGGCGGAAACCGTGTCGCCGGTAAATGGCTCCATCCGCAGTGATGGACCCGAGCGCGTGCCGAAACAGAGGCCGTAGAGCACTTTCGGATCATCAAAATTTTCAAACAGGATCGCCTCGATGTCCTTGAGCGATAGCGTCACCCCTTCCACGCGAACGAGCTTCACTTGCCACGCCCGGCCCTGGATCAACTCTTCAGGTGTGCTTTTCTTATAGTTATTGACCTGTTGGAAGACAGCCAACGTGTTGTGGAGGTTCAACCAATAGGCCAATTGTTCATTTTTATTGAGCTTGGTAACCGGAAAGTTCTGTAAATAGCCGATGTATTTCTTCAGAAATTCAATGCCCTGGGGGGCAATTGTTGCATAGGCCAGCGTGACCTTGCCGCGGCGTTCATTGGCGAACGCGCCCGTAAATGTGCTCCATGGGGAATAGTCAACCTTATAGGTCTGGGTAGCATCGAACGCGGCGAACGGCTGTAATCGCTCGGGAAGCTCGGCTTGAGCGTTCGCGAGCGGGAAACTGATAAGGGCAATGCCGAAAAGGGCGGCCCGGGTGGTATTGCGAAGCGAATTGGAAAAATCAAAGGTCACAGCTTTTTTGCTCATGGTATAATGTCCTCGGTCTGGTGGTGAGCCAAATTTCATGCAAGGGCGGAATGAGCTACTGGCCCTATTTGTCGCACTTCGCTAATGTGGGTGTTCGGTATTGGGGGTCGATAGCGCGGCCGCTCAAACGACTTCACGTTTGCTTGTGGTTATGGTGAAGCAGTTCGCATCAGAATGAACAGGCGGAAATTTTCGTGAAGTTTCGAAATCGGTTTGACGATTCCCGGCGGCGGAGCCGAGCTTCGCGACGTATCCAGATTGTCGTTTACGCAAAAGCTCCCCGGCTTGGACAGGTAAAAACCCGCCTTGCGCGTGATTTGGGTGATGTTCGCACACTCGTTCTCTACCGGGGATTGCTTGGCCGATTGGTGCGGAAATTACGACGTGACCCGAGGCTGGCGCTCACCGTGTTTGTTGGCCCGCCGCATTTGGAGCGTGGGGTGCGGAGGCTCTTGCCACCCGTCAGCATGTCGAAACAGCGGTATCGCGATTTGGGTGAGGGCATGATCGCCGCGGCGCGCGAGGTGGGCTCGCGGCGAAACACCGCATTCGTGATCGGAACCGACATCCCCGACATCGAGCCGCATCATTTGGTTCGCGCCCATGCGATGCTCCGATCGCACGACGTTGTTTTTGGGCCGTCAGGCGATGGCGGGTATTGGCTGATCGGATTGACCGCAAGCGCGATGCGCACACTTGATCTTTCGGTCGTCAGGTGGTCGGGGCCGCACACGCTTTCCGATAGCACAGCAGGCGCCAGGGCTATGCGTATCGCCTATGCGGATACACTTGATGACATTGATGAGATCGAAGACTATCGCCGCTGGCGAGCGCGCACGAAACACGCTAAATAGCAGATGATGAGTACAAAAATTATTTCACGACCTGGTCCTTTTGAAGACCTTATGCGCACCGCTGATGGCAGCATGCGTGCCTCGGTGCCGCTTTCGCGTATCGACACGCTCTGGATCAATACTGGCACGCTTTGCAACCTTGCATGTGTGAATTGCTATATCGAGAGCACGCCGAAAAACGATAGCCTCGTTTACATCCGTCATGCCGAGGTCGTGCCGTTTTTTGATGAGCTTGAGCGCGACTTCTCTGCACGTGAAATTGGCTTCACCGGCGGCGAACCCTTTATGAACCCCGAGTTCGTGGCAATGCTCGAAGACGCCCTGTCGCGTGGGTTTCGGGTATTGGTGCTTACCAATGCGATGAAGCCGATGATGCACAAGCAGGATCAGCTGATCGGGTTGCGCGATCGATTTGGCGATCGCCTTACGCTACGCGTCTCACTCGACCACTTTGCCGAAGACCTGCATGATGCAGAGCGTGGCGCGGGTAGCTTCGAGATAGCCAAAAAGGGGATCGCGTGGCTCGGTAAACAGGGGTTCAATGTCGCGATTGCCGGGCGGACCTGCTGGGGCGAAGACGAAAACACCGCGCGGGCGGGATATGCCCGATTGGCGCGGGACCTTGGCCTCGCACTCGATGTCGATGATGCTTCATCACTCATGCTGTTTCCGGAAATGAAACCGGATGAAGAGCCGCCGGAAATCACCACCGCCTGTTGGAATATCCTGGGCAAGCGCCCCGACGATATCATGTGTGCTTCATCGCGCATGGTGGTGAAACGCAAAGGGGCCGCCAAACCCGTCGTCCTTGCCTGTACGCTGATCGCCTATGACGCGCGCTTTGAAATGGGGCAAACGCTGAAAGAGGCTGCAAAACCCGTACACCTTGCGCATCGCTATTGTGCGTCTTTCTGCGTACTTGGCGGCGGGTCATGCAGCGCCTGATTATCATCGCGACCTAGGCATAAAATCATTACATTTGCGAAACGAAAATGGCGTGACATAGTGATTGAAGATTTGTTCCCTCGTGAGGAGCCAACTTTCGGTGGCTAATTTTAAGACTTCGCAATCCATTCCGTTCGTTGCCGATAAAGGTGTGGTCTATGGTGAGCCCATTCCCATGTCGCCGATGATCACGCGGGTGGTGGCGCGCAACGCCTCGCCCTTTACATATACCGGTACGGGGACTTATCTGGTTGGCCAATCGAGCCTGGCTGTTATCGATCCCGGGCCCGAAGACCCGACGCACCTGGCGGCATTGATGCGGGCGATTGATGGCCGCCGGGTTGAGGCAATCCTGATTACCCACACGCATCGTGACCATTCTCCACTCGCGCTTGCCTTGAAAGGGGCGACCGGGGCACCGATTATCGGCTGCGCGCCGGCTGATCCCAAAATCGGCGATGCACTCGTCGATGAGGGGCATGACGATGCCTATCAGCCTGACGAGGTATTGGGCGATGGACGCAAGGTTTCCGGCGATGGCTGGACCATGGTGGCCGTCGCAACGCCAGGTCACGCCGACCAACATCTCTGCTATGCCTTCGCTGAGGAAAAGGCGCTTTTCACCGGCGATCATGTGATGGGGTGGGCCACCTCGGTCATTGCCCCACCGGATGGCAATATGGCAGCCTATTTCGCATCGCTTGAAAAACTGCTGACCCGTGACGACGCAATCTATTATCCGACCCACGGTCAACCGATCCGCAATCCGCATGCGTTTGTGGAGGCATTGATTGCTCACCGGCGGAACCGTGAAAGTCAGATCATCGATGCGATCGCCGGGGGCTATTCAACCATCCCCGAAATGGTACCCAAGCTCTATGCCGATACAGCAAAGGCGTTGCATGGGGCGGCGGCTCTTTCTGTCGCTGCGCACATCTTCCGGCTGGTGGAAGAGGGCAGTCTCGAAAGCGACCGCACCCTCTCACCTTCCATCGAAAGTGTCATGAACGCCCGTTTCCGCCGACCCGAATGAGTATCGAAATTCGCGCAATATTCTTGCGCATGCATGGGAATCACCCCATATCTTTACCTGACGGTGCGGTGGCGCGTGCCATGTCTCTAGGGGATCATCGCTATGAACCAACTGACTGTGAAATCGGGCATCAAGGCCGAAAAACTCTATGGCATCGATCCAGGGCTCGATCTCGTCGCCGAAATCGATCGGCTTCGTAAGGAGCGTAACGCCGTTATCCTCGCCCACTATTACCAGGATGGCGACATTCAGGATATTGCAGATTTTGTCGGCGATAGCCTGGATTTGAGCCGGAAGGCCGCAGCGACAGAAGCCGATGTCATCGCGTTTTGTGGTGTGCGCTTCATGGCTGAAGTCGCCAAGATCCTGAGCCCGGAAAAAACTGTGGTCCTGCCTGATCAAAACGCCGGGTGCAGCTTGGAAGATAGCTGTCCGCCCGATGATTTTGGTGCCTTTCGCGCGGCCCACCCCGACCACATCTCGCTCACCTATATCAATTGTTCTGCTGCGGTGAAGGCGCACAGCGATATCATCGTGACCTCGTCAAACGCCGAATATATTATCAACCAGATCCCCCGGGATCAGCCAATCCTGTTTGCGCCGGATAAGCATCTGGGGGCCTATCTTGCGCGCAAGACGGGGCGCGATATGCTGCTTTGGGATGGCACATGTATAGTCCACGAGCGGTTTTCCGAACGTGAGCTCATCAAACTCAAAGCGCAGCATCCAGACGCGCCCGTGGCCGCGCATCCCGAATGCCCGGCACAGATCCTTGATCATGCGGATCATATTGGTTCGACGAGCTCGATCCTAGCCTTTGCCACCGCGAGTGATGCCGAGACGATCATTGTGGCGACCGAGCCGAACATCATTCACCAGATGGAGCTTTCAGCGCCGCAAAAAACATTCATCGGCGCGCCGGGGGCTGACGGCAACTGCAATTGTAACATGTGCCCGTTCATGGCGCTCAACTCGATGGAGAAACTCTATCTCTGTTTGCGCGACCTCGAACCGCAAATCGATGTGCCAGTTGAGTTGCGCCCCAAGGCGCTCGCCCCCTTGAAGCGGATGCTGGAAATGTCGCCGCCCAAGGCCCCGGTCGACGGCGATTGAACGCAGCATGACGGTATCCGATTTGGAAGCCCCCGCGGGCGAGGTGGTCGACGATATCATCGCGCGCGCGTTTGCAGAGGATGTGGGTGATGGGGATATCACCACGCTCGCGTGTGTGTCGGCTGATGCACGTATCAGCGCCCGTATGCGTGCCCGCCAGCCGCTGACGCTTGCCGGGGTCATGCTGGCCGAAGCTGCCTTTCGCGCGCTCGACGCCAAGGTGTTGATTACGCGAGAAGCAGAGGACGGGGAAAGTCTGGAGACGGGCGAGACCATTCTCAAGATTGCCGGTCCGGCGCGCGCGATCCTGACGGCGGAGCGTACGGCACTCAATCTGGTGCAGCATCTCTCCGGAATTGCAACCCTTGTGCGAACCTACGTCCTGGCAATCGATGGGACGTCTGCAAAAATACTGGATACCCGCAAGACGATTCCGGGTTTACGCAGATTTGGCAAATATGCCTGCGCTTGCGGCGGTGCCCAAAACCATCGCATGGGGCTTTACGATGCGGTGATGATCAAGGACAACCACATCGTCGCCGCAGGTTCGATCAGCAAGGCGGTCAAACAGGCCCATGATGCCGGGCATAAGAAGGTCCAGGTCGAGTGCGATACCCCTTCGCAGGTTGCTGAAGCGCTGACCGCCGGGGCGACGAGTTTGCTGCTCGATAACATGACGGTTGCGACCCTGCGCGAGGTTGTGGCTCGGGTGGATGGTGCCGTTCCGCTTGAAGCTTCAGGCGGGGTCACACTGAATACCGTTCGTTCGATTGCCGAAACCGGCGTCGATTTCATCTCGGTCGGCCGGCTCACCCAGTCCGCACCTGCGGTCGATATCGGTCTCGATTTTACCAGCTAACAGGTTTCCGCTTTTCAAGACCTCGCACACATCGAAATACTGTCGGATTTCTTTACGATATTTATTAACTGAAAATTAACTATAAGCCTTAACCATTTAAAATTTCATAAAAACCTCAATTGGTACGGAAATTGCTTTCCGCGTGTTTGTGACCGCTCTGTGGGAGCGATCACGATCGATAATCTTAATCTGATTAGATCAATTGAAGGTGAGCTATGATCAATAAAATGGTTGCCGCGACGGCGGTTGCATATCTTCTCGGGTCGACGTCGATGGCACATGCCACGACTTTGATCGCGAACTTCCATGAAAATCTTCTTAGCGGCAATAATTCTTTGTTTTTATTTGGCGAAGAAGGAACGACAGGGTCTATATCGTCGATTGGCGGGTTCAGTACCGACTTTACCATCGACATGACCGGCGTGTTTGAATTGTCTCTTGGTCTAGACGGCCAGGCGCAGACCGAAAATGGGGTCGTCAATGGTCAATCATTGACTGTAGACGCGTCGGCTCCAATCAGTGGTTTTGCGCTCAATCGCGCGCCAGAAACGTCTGATGGAACTGTGCTTCTTGACGCAGAGGGCCTCGGTCAGGAGTATCTCGTTTTGAGTACGCCTGGCATCGCTGGTGAGGGGTCTCAATTCTCGATTACTGCTGTTGAAGATAATACGACCGTCACCGTGACATCGACAGTTGACCTCCCGGGCAACCCGGCAGGCACCTCTTTCGACGTTGTCCTCAACCAGGGCGAGTCCGTATTCTTCGAATCTGGGCTGGGTGGTGATGTGAGTGGGACGAGTATTGTCTCAAATAATGATATCGCAGTTTTTGCAGGTGCCGAATGTACCAATGTGCCAAGCGGCGTGTTTGCTTGTGACCATTTGATTGCTCAGCAATTTAGTGTCGATAACTTTGACACGGAATTCAACATTGTTGCAAATTTTGGTGGCGGGTCCGACGGTGACCTGATCCGTGTGATTGCCTCTGTGGATGGCACTGAGGTGTTTCTCGACGGCGCGCTGGTGGGAACGATTGATGCCGGTGAATTTCTGGAAATCGATAATGTTGGAAATGCCGTACTCACATCTTCCGAGCCCGTTTCAGTCGGACAATTTATTAGAGGACAAGGTGGAACGCGAACAACCGGAGATCCGGCTTTCGGTATTATTCCGAGCGTCGATCAGGAGATAAGTTCGTATGCTTTCGCTGCACCAGTTGGAGAGGATGCGTTCGAAGAGAATTTCCTCAACGTTGCGATCGACGCCGCTTTCGCTGACACGCTTACGCTAAATGGTGAGCTTGTCGATATCAGTTTGTTCGAGCTGATTGGCGACACACTGTTCG
>JBCDDR010000111.1:0-8456 GCA_039180205.1 Pseudomonadota bacterium
TACCACTACAACTACCACTGCAAGTACCAATGCCAGTAGCTGGACCAGTGCCAGTACCAATACCAGTTCAAAAGGACAAGCTTGGCGCGCCCGATGCTCAAGATGCTGAAAGCGCTGCTGACGACGAAGCAGCGCGGTCTTGAGCCGATGCCCTCGCCCGCGAACGCAGTGACACCGCAGAAAATATGTCTGAACCACGCCGAAGCGACACGGGCCCTCGGCGCAAAGATCGCGAAGTGCGCGCGCGCTGGCGACCATATCCTGCTGATGGGGCCACTTGGTGCCGGGAAAACGACCCTGGTTCAGGGTTTCGTGAAAGCCCTTGCGCCCGATGCCGAACCTCTTAGCCCGACATTCACGTTGCTCAACATCTATCCGCGTGTGCTTGATGTTCCGATTTATCACTATGACCTGTATCGGCTTGATAGCCCCCGGGATCTTGTCGAGCTCAGCTGGTTTGAAGACCCACACGCACGTATCACATTGGTTGAATGGCCGGATCGGTTAGGCAATGCCCTCCCCGAAAGCCGCCTTGATATTGCCTTTGGATCAGCAGACGATAGGGGGCGCGATGTCTGGCTTGCAGGAGACGGCGACTGGCCCGCCCGTCTGAAAGCCATGGACGCCGCCAAAACAAATTGAAAAGAACAAAAACGAAGCCGGACGGGCATTTTCACATGACTTTATCTCAAAACCTGCCGACGAAAAACCGGTCGGATGGTACCTCGCCAGCAGCGCGCGAGGCGGCTGCGCGTGAATTTGCAACGGCTCATGGGTGGGCGGACTGCCAATGGCAGCCTCTCGCTCAGGACGCATCGCGGCGACGCTATTTTCGGCTGATTAAACCGGGCGGAAATACGCGACTGATTATGGACGCCCCACCTCCCGGTGAACGCGTTATCCCCTTTATCGCCATCGCCAACTGGCTGCGCGGAGAGGGGCTTCCCGCGCCCCAGATTTATGTGGCCGATCATGCGAGCGGACTTTTGTTGCTCGAGGACTTTGGATCGTATGATGTCGCGCGGGTATTGGCCGAACAGAATGGCGACGAAAGCACAATCTACAGGTCGCTCGTCCACACGCTGGTCATGCTGCAACGCGCCTTGCCGCCCGCTGCGCTTCCCGTGGGAGGGGGAAATAAACCCTATGCCCTGCCAGATTATACGCTTTCAGAATTCACGCGTGAGTATCGGCTGTTCATCGAATGGTATCTGCCGGAAGTTTCGCTTGATACCCAACGCAACGCCGCTGCACTCGATGAACTTGAAGGCCTGATGGCGCGCCTTTTGACGCCGTTCACAGATGCAACGGCGGGCGTCATGGTCCATCGCGATTATCATTCAGAAAATCTGATGTGGCGCGCCGAAACAAAAAGCCCCGGGAATTCGGTCAGCTCGGTTGGACTGATCGACTTTCAAGACGGCCTCACCGGTCCTTGTGGCTATGACCTGATGAGCCTTGTGACTGACTGCCGCCGTCGCGTGTCCCCACCGGTCTGGAAAATGGTGATTGAAACCTACGCAAATGAGACAGAGCGCACCACATCAGATGTTGAGCGGCAGGTCGCCATCCTTGGCGCACAGCGCACGCTCAAGATCCTCGGCATATTCGTAAGGCTCTATCGGCGCGATCAAAAACCCGGATATCTGGCCTATCTCCCCTATTTGTGGGAACTTTGGGACCAGCTTCTTGAGCACGAGGCCCTCCATCCGCTAAAGACGTGGTCAGAGAAATACTTGCCGAACGACCTTCGCCTGCCGCCGGCTCTCCACGGTCAACCGAAGAGCAGACGCAAAACGACCTGAGCGATTTCTTCGGGATGTTTTCGGTCTTCTGGCTTGCGGTCGCCGCTTGAGCCGGTAAACTCGAAACTCAGCAAGCGGGCGATGCCCAAAGAGAACCATTCAGCTTCGGGCGCACGTTTCATGTCACCAAAATCGACGCCTTCAACGTCCGCATCAATGCGCGATCGACAGAGCCGACAAGGTCAGCGACAGACAGCGAAAGATCGCAGAAGGACCTGGCGCCAAATCAACATCAAGATCGATACCGATGTTCCCGAGGCGGCAATTGTTTTGGCTGCGGGGCTCGGCCTGCGTATGCGCCCGCTTACCGAAACCACGCCCAAACCGCTTTTGAAGATAGCTGATCGTCCAATCCTCTTCCATATTCTCGATCGGCTGCTCGTTACCGGTGTGAAACGAATTGTTGTGAACGCGCATCATCTTGCTGAACAGATTGAGGCGGCACTCGCGACGTATCGGCAAGATACCGGGCGCACGGTAGACATACATTTTTCCGATGAGAGTGAGCGGCTGCTCGACAGTGGGGGCGGGGTGAAAGCTGCGCTTTCCCATTTGGGGGACGAGCCTTTTTATATCATCAATGGCGATAGCCTGTGGGACGACGGGGTCGGGGACACGCTAAAACGGCTTGCGCACAGCTGGCGGAGGGGAAGCGCCGACCAGATGCAGGCACTGCTTCTCATGATTGCCAGTGTTCACGCCCAGGGCTACAGGGGCCGGGGCGACTTTCATATGGATCCCGATGGCAGGCTCACCCGGCGGCAGGAGCATGAACTCGCGCCCTTTGTCTTCGGTGGGGTACAAATTCTGTCGCCCGGGCTATTTGACGCTACACCCGATACGCCATTTTCGCTGAACCGCATTTTCAATGAGGCCATAGAGCACGAGACGCTATTTGGCCAACGACATGATGGAACCTGGTATCATGTCAGCACACCTTCCGATCTTGAACGGACCCAGGCACTGTGGCGAACATGATCGAAGAGATCGGTTTCAAAACTGATCACGGTGAAACTGAGTATCCAGAACGCCGCTTTCTGAACATCGCATCGATCCCTCCAACACAGAGTTTTGCTGATACGCTGGCCGCTCACGCCCTCGCGCGATGTGATGGCGATGACGGTCTTCTGGGTGAAATGGTTATTTTGGTGCCGACGAGGCGGGCAACCCGCGCGCTCGCCGATGCCTTTCTGCGTGCCCGCCCGGAAGGCGCGCTTATTCTCCCCCGCATGGTGCCGATCGGCGACCTTGATGAGGTTGAGGATAGTGCGGCCGCGTGGGATGCGATTGCCGAAACGGGTCCGGAGCCGCTTTTGCCTGCCGTACCTTCGTTGGTTCGCCAAATGCATCTGATCCGGCTGGTTGATCGTTATTTTCAAGCGAGTCAGCAAGGTGGCCCGCGCCCCAAAATGGCCGAGACGTGGGCATGGTCGAGTTCGCTTGCGAGCTTAATCGATAGTTTTGCGGTGGAGGAGATCCCGCTTGATCGCCTGCAAAATGCAGTTGTTGGGGATCTGGCTCATCATTGGGAGCAGGCACTCAGCTTCCTGGAAGTGATCAGTTCGCTTTGGCCACAAATCCTGAAGGAACGCGGTGAAATCGAACCTGCCGACCGCCGAAATCAGACCATCCGAAAACGAATCTCACATTGGCAGAAACATCCTCCAGAACACCCCGTGATTGCCGCCGGGTCCACTGGGACCATGCCCGCGACCGCCGCGTTGCTCGCACATATTGCGAATATGCCCAACGGGCTGGTGGTTTTACCCGGACTTGATCAGGCGTTGGAAGATGATATGGCGCTCGCCCCGGCGCATCCCCAGGCACAGCTTTCCGCGCTTCTCTCGCGCATGGGTGTGTCGCGCCAAGACGTCATGACGATGATGCGATCGGGGGCGCTTCAAAAAGCATCGCAGGCTGCGCAATCGCAACGGCATCAATTGATTGCCCGGGTGTTTGCGCCTGTGGCTACTGTCGAAGATTGGCATAAGACACCCAAGCCCGAAAGCAATGGCCTGACACTCGTTGAGGCGGCATCGCTGAACGAAGAAGCACAGGCGATTGCGATTGCGATGCGTCAAACGCTTGAAACGCCGGGCAAGACCGCCGCGCTCGTCACGCTTGACCGTACCCTGGCTCGCCGGGTTGAGGCCAAACTTGGGCGTTGGGCCATTCGGATCAATAATTCGAGCGGACGACCGCTCGACGAAACGCCGGTGGGGGCCTTTGTGCTTTCAATTCTGCGGACGGTTACCGTCGAATATGCCGCTGTCGACCTCCTCGCTTGTCTTGATCACCCGCTTGTTGACGCGGGCATGCCAAAAGGGACTTTCCGTCGGGCGCTCCGCACAATGGACGCGCTGGTTATGCGCGGGCCACGGAAACGGGGCGGGCTGAAAATGTGGAGGGATCGGCTCACAGAATTCCTGCACGACCACACCGAGCCAAATGAAGCGGAGCGGTTCAGCGATGTCGCCGCGGCCTTTGAAGTCGTTGAAAATGCTTTTCACCCCATGGCGCTCTGTTTTGCTCATCCAACCCAAAAAGCCGACCCTGCTGCGGCATTGCGGGCGCTTTGCCAAAGTGCCGAAACCCTGGCGGCGCAAGATGATCGGACCGGAGCTGAAGCGCTTTGGCGGGGCGATGAGGGAATTACGGCTGCAGATTTGTTTTCAGATCTGATCACCGCGTGTGAAGCGCTGCCGCCACTCGATGCACATGACCTGTTCGCGCTTTTGAAAGCGGCGATGGCGCAGGCCGTTGTTCGTACGCCCTATGGTGCGCACCCGCGTCTGTCGATCCTCGGTCCGTTAGAGGCGCGCCTCCAACGAGCAGACCTGATGATTGTCGGTGGGCTCAACGAAGGAAGCTGGCCGCCTGCGCTTTCGGATGATCCGTGGATGAACCGAAAAATGCGGGCCGCGCTGACCCTACCATTGCCCGAGCGCCGCATCGGACTTTCGGCCCATGATTTTTGTCAGTGCCTCGGTGCTGACGAAGTCATGGTTACCCGACGCGAAAAAGACGGCGGCACACCGCTTGTTCCCTCTCCTTTTTTTAGCCGCCTCAAAACCGCGCTTGGTCATGGACGGCAAATGAAAGAGGAATTGCCCGCCGTACTCGCCCTGGCTCGGGAACTTGATCGCCCGTCGGCTCATATTCCGATATGCCCGCCGCAGCCTCGCCCCCCACTGAGCATCCGCCCGACGCGGTTTGCGGTCACCGAAATCGAAACGCTGTTTGCGAACCCTTATGCGATCTTTGCCAGACATGTATTGGGCCTCCGCGCGCTGCCGGCACATGATGAAGAGCTTGACCACCGGATGCGTGGAATATTGGTCCATGGGATTCTCGAAACGCTCGTCAAAACCTTCCCATCGGGTTTGCCATCCGCCGAAAAGGCGCGCACGCGCGCGCTCGCAAAAACGCTCGATGAAGAAATAGCACCCTATCTCGCCTATCCCGCTGTCGGGGCCTATTGGCGGCCCGAGATTTTGGCGGCGCTGGAACACTGGGCACGGGTGAATAACGACCGACTGGCTGCCGGGGACAAGCCGATTGCGCTGGAAGCGAAAGGTATTTGGTCCTTCATACTCAATGGGACCGATTATCAAATTCGCGCCCGCGCCGATCGGATCGATCAAAAGCCGGACGGAGGGCTTGTGTTGATCGACTATAAAACCGGATCAGCGCCAAAGGCTTACGCGGTCAAGGCTGGGTTTCAGCCGCAGCTACCGCTCACGGCGATTATGCTTCAGGAAGGCGGCTTTCCAGATGTCCCGGCTGTTTCTCCAGATACGCAGATCGCGCTTGAATATTGGCAGGTTGCCAACCGCGCAGGGAAAATGATCGAACCCCGCCCGGGAAAAGGGATGACCGAAGATGAGCTGATCGACCTTGTGAAGGCGAAGCTCTTTGCGACCCTTGGTATGCTGGCAGACCCGCAAAATGGATACCCGGCCAGTACCTACCGAAAATATGTGCGCGACAATGACGATTATGCCCATCTCGCCCGCGCCGATGAATGGGCGATAACGTCGGAAAGTCGATGACATGAGCAGCGGTCTGACACCCGACCAACAAAGCGCAATCGACCCCAAAAAATCGATTTGGGTGGGGGCATCGGCGGGGACAGGAAAAACGCACATCCTCACCGGCCGCGTTTTGAAACTCATGCTCGCCGGGGCGAACCCTGAACAAATTCTCTGCCTCACCTACACCAAAGCCGCCGCGAAGGAGATGCAGGCCCGGATTATCGAGGTGTTGGGAAGCTGGGTGCAGCTGAACGATCAGGCGCTTTCTGATGCGATCGAGAACCGCACGGGCACCGTTGCCACACCCAGCCTGCGGGCGCGGGCACGCACCTTATTTGTCGAAGTGATCGACCTGCCAAACGGGCTCAACATCCAAACTGTGCATGCCTTTTGCCAATCACTCCTCGGTCAATTTCCTTTTGAAGCTGGGGTTTCCCCTCAGATTTCCGTGGTTGAAGGGCGGGCTGCCGAACGCCTCGAACGCGATGCTTTGGGCAAACTCTATGAACGCGCGAATGCGGGTGATGCGGGGCTTCGCGACGCACTTCAGGTGATTGCGACCGAGGCGGCTGAAGTCAGCTTTCGCGGCCTTTTGCAATCGCTTGCCTACGATCCGTCTTTTATTTTGAACGCACCCGAGGCGGCACTGGATACACTGAACGAGGTGAACGCGAGGCTGGGGCTCGACCCTGACCTGACCAGGGAGACTTACCTCGAAACCGCGCTCAGCAACGCCGCCATTCACCGCCCGGTTGCGGACCAGTTGTGCACACTCGCGAACAGCTCAAAATCCACAAATGACAAAAAACTGGGCCGCAAGCTCGCGGAAGTGCTGGCGGTTCCTGAAGGGGCACGATTCGAATCCTTCGATTTATATGCGAGTGTGTTCCTTAAAAATGACGGAGACCTGCCACAAAAACCTCTGACCAAATCAATTGCTGATGCCTATCCCGGTCTGGTCGACCATTGCCGCGATGAGGGCAGGCGATTGCAGGAGGTTAAGGAACAAGCGGCACTTTATGATATCGCGCGGCGTTCCTACGCGCTGACGCAAGTTGCGGCGCACTGGGTCATCTTGCGAAACGAAGCCAAAGCGCAGCAGGGGCTTGTCGATTTTGGCGACTTGATCGAACGCGCGCGCAGATTGCTCGAAGGAGAAACGAGCGACTGGGTCCGGTTTCGGCTCGACGGTGGTGTCGACCATATCTTGATCGACGAAGCCCAGGACAATAATGCCGACCAATGGGCAATCATACGCGCCATGGCGAGTGAGTTTTTCGCTGGCGAAAGCGCCAAAGACGTCGCGCTCACCCGGACACTCTTTGCCGTTGGCGATATCAAGCAATCGATCTTCGGATTTCAGGGGGCGGTGCCTGCGCTGTTTCCTCGGGAGGGTGATCGTTACAAGTCCCAATGTGAGGTAGCGTCCAATCCATTCGGCAGTATTGATATGATCGAGAGCTTTCGATCAACCGCAACGGTGCTGGCTCTCGTTGACGAGGTTTTTCTCGGTCAAAACGCGCCCCGTCTTGGCGCCGCGAAGGTGTTGCCACATCAGGCGTTTCGGAAAGATGTGAGGGGTAAAATCAGCCTTTGGCCCCGGATTGAGGTCGATGCTGATGCGGACGATACCTATGAACCGCGGCAGGAGACCCAATTCGCGCGAACCGGGAAAGCTGAGCTCGCAAAAATGATCGCACAAACAATATCCGAGGAGCTTCGGACACATCGACCCCTTGTTGCGCGCAACCGAGCGGTGCGTCCCGGAGACTATTTGATTTTGCTGCAACGGCGGACCGCCGGGATGGATATGATCGTGCGCGCCCTCAAAACCGCAGGCGTGCCGGTGACCGGGATCGACCGTGTGACGCTGGGCGCGCAACTTGCGGTAAAAGACCTGATGGCGGCGGCACGGGTTGCCCTCCTCCCCCAGGATAGCCTGACGCTTGCCGCACTTTTGAAGTCACCGCTGATCGGCCTGACCGATGACGACCTCACCGTTCTCGCTTCGCGAAATCGGGGTGAAAGCCTCTGGGCTTCGCTTTCCAATATGCGCGATAGGTCACCGTTCTCAGAGGCTTGGCAATGGCTCGAAACCGTTATGGGGCGCGCCGATTTCGAAAGCCCCTATGCTTTTTTTGAGGCAATCCTGAGCGAAGACGGCGGGCGCGAAAGACTGGTCGCGCGCCTCGGCAATGACGCCGATGAGATGATCGACATGTTTCTCGATGAGGCGGTTTTGTGTGAGGCAAGTGAGGGCTCGTCTTTGATGGCTTTCCTGCGGTGGATGGATGTATCGCAGAATGACAGCAAGGTCGAAGTCGCCGGAGACACAGGCCGCGTCCGTGTGATGACCGTTCACGGCGCCAAGGGCCTGCAAGCACCTATTGTGATTTTGCCCGACACCTTCGCTGCGGACAACCATAACCGAACCGATGTTAAGATCATTTCGCTTGCTGCCGATGATGCGGCAACGCGAAACCCCTCCCCCTATTGGTTTTGGACCCGGGATAAATCGGAACGCGTTGGTCCGTTTGCGGGCCCTGCTCTTGAGCGCACGGTTGAGGAGACCGAGGAGAACGCCCGGCTGTTGTATGTCGCGCTCACGCGTGCGGAA
>JBCDDR010000112.1:0-8435 GCA_039180205.1 Pseudomonadota bacterium
GCGCTCACTGAATTTGTCGAGGTTCATATCGCCTCCCTTTTTTCCAAAAGTCACCGGATCCGACCGGCTGTGTCATCGTATTGCGTATCGGATCCGATATAATGTTGCAAATCTGCAACACAAGACTTGACTGGAAAAAAGTCAGGGGGGCATAGCTAAACCCAAACGGCGTGAAGACCAACCGGCAATGGTAAGGGCGCACGCCAGGTGGCGACCGGGCCGTCTGAAATCCTGTCGGCACGGAAAATATGAAACTCACTCGCTTCGGCTTTCAGGTTCAGGCTCGATCCAAGAAGCCACCCACCGGCCTGCCCTTTGCCGGGCACAAACAGGTGTTCTTCGACAATATGATCGTCGCCAAAATGAAAACGATCCTGGGCCCCGGAAGCCCAGTCGGTCCGCATGATACCATCGTAAAGGAACGACGCAGCCGGGGTTGGCTCCGCCCGAACGGCACTCCACACCTGACCCTGATTCCGCGTACGGTTCCGCGGGTCAACCTGCGGAAACTCTGCGTGGTGGGCGGTTGATTCGGTTGTTACCCTGCCGCTTTTTTCGATTGTGACCAGCGACATCCGCGGCATTTTTCGTGCAAAAGGCTCGCCTGCAGCCAATTTGGCTCCCCTGACGGCATCAAGCGTTGGCTCCGACGAAATGCAGGCGTCGAAATATAACGTACCGTCAGCATCCTCCCAGCCGTTGCCGGTGTGGAATAAGAACGCCGCCGGCGCCTCATAAATGCCGACCGTACTGAAGTCAGATTTCTCCAGAACCATATATCGAATTGGCTGATCCTTATGCCACCGCAACCGGGCGGCAAAACTCTCGCCTTCCCCATCCATGATCCAGGGCTGAAGCGGCAGGATGACCTTGGTTTCGGTTACGACCCAGTCGTGCATGTAGGCGGTGGCAGGCAAGCGAACCACGCGGCTTTTTTTGACGCTTCCATCAGCGCGCAAATGCCACAGAAATGCGAAGGGTCGACCAAATGCGATGCCAAAGTTCCAGATCGATCCGTCCGGATCAACTTTTGGATGCGCCGAAAACGGCATGTGGGCGAGCCCCTCACCGAGGGTTAACTGGCCCTTAGTGGCGAGCGATCCGGGGTTCAGTTCGGTCGGGCTGCCCGCCTCCCATAGCGCCCATAACATGTCTTCAACGGCGAGGAGCGATGTATTGGCGGCATTGTTATCATCAGGGCTTGAAACCCGGATATCGGGATCGCCCACGTTTCCGAAACCTGCGGTGACAAAGCGACCATATTTTTCATCCATCGAGCGCTTTGGTGTCTCCACAAACCGGCCGGACAGGCTCAATTTGCCATCGGTCAACCGATACGCACGAATAAATCCGTCGCCATCAAACCAGTGCCCGATTGTATCGGCACCCCGGCGCATCTGGCCGGGCCCATTCCTATAGAAGACACCTTCGATATCCTGTGGCGGCCGCCCGTGGATCAGCGTCATCTGGATATCGCTGAAGGGCTTCTGCGGCGCATTTTGAAACCCCAACGCACCCCGAACCGGTGTTGCGCCTGAGATGCGGGGGTTGGTGGCAAAGCCCGGGAGTACGGCCATTGCCGTACCCGCTGTGAGCATCTTCAAAAATGCGCGGCGACCTGTATCTTGATGATCCGTTGCTGGTATTCCCGTCATCGTGTTTGTCCTTCATATTTGCTGAGGTCGTGGTCCCTGAATGTTCAGAATGCCTAAGCGTTCAGAATGCCAGAGTGTTCAGAATGAAAGTGTTTGGGATTGACCATCCGCAGTCACAACGAACTTGCAGTCCTTCCAGGAGGGTGCGCCAAAACGAACCTTTGCCCCGTTGGAAAATGCGACCGGCTCAGTGGGAATACCGAAAGGGTTTTTCGCGAGTTCGCCGTCGCCATCCATGTCATGGAAGGCACGAACGGCATATTCGCCCGTAGGCAATTCAGGAAAACTGACGAAAACACGGGTATCCTGCACGGACAAACTTACCGCATGAAGCGCCTTTCCCGATGAAAAATCCTCAGCGGATTGGAAGATAACGGCACGCACTTTGCCCACGGGTTCTTTGGTTTCAAATGTGATGCTCAGCGACCCGACCGGACGCTCATCTTGAGCGGACGCCGGCGAAATCGAGATTAATCCGGCGACGAGGACGGCAGTCGTTTTTGTCAGGATATTCATGATAAACCTCCAAATAATCAAAATGGTTTCCTGAGCGCTGCTGCTTTCGCGCGGCCCAAGGCTTGCCGAATGTGACTGAATGAATGCGATGGATTCGATGCTGAATACGTGGGCGACTTGCCCAAATTCGCGGGCTGCTATATCCGTCGTTCGCGCTTCGTGAATGACGCTATGCGGAAGGATACGTAAGTGAATTCTCTGCGTACCAAGCTGTTTCCGGTTGGTTTTTCGCTCATTGCTGCGACGCTGATCTCGTTTGCCGGATTATTCAACACCAGCCATCTTGGGTACCCCACCATCTTTATCTACTGGTTCGGGCTCGTGTTTATCGGGTTTTGGCTCAACGCTGGTATGAAAGTCCAACTTGATGCATGGCTGCCTTCGCGTTCACCCTGGTTCGTGCGGTGGCTGGTCCACAGTCTTTGCCTTTCGGTACCCATGTTCGGGCTGGTGATTGTGGCGCAATCACTCGTTGGCTTCCCCGTCCCAACGGCTCAGTTTGTCGACTTATTCGGGAAAGTCATGACCCTCACCCTGGCATTGATTGGGATTAACCATTTGCGCGACTCCCCCAAAAAGGCCGAAGCGAGCGCAAAAGATCCGACGCCTCTCGCATCCGAAATATCTGAACCCGCCCATGCGGTATCCGCGCCGCCAATCGAACCAGCCGAAGACAATGACACACTGAAGGCACATGGCGCGCTGTCACAGACGCAGGCGGCTGGTCTCCCCAAATTGGCGCAGCGATTAGAACCAAAGTACAAAGACGCGGAAATCTGGGCGCTTGGCGCTGAGGATCACTATGTGCGGGTACTGACGTCCGAGGGGGATTGCCTCATCCTGCTGCGGCTGGCCGACGCAATCATCGAGGTAACACCGGTAGAAGGCGCGCGCGTTCATCGATCTTGGTGGGTCGCAGATGCCGGTGTCGCGAGTTATCAACGACGCGGCGACGGCGGCACCATAACATTAAAGAACGAGGTCACGGTGCCTGTATCACGCGCCAACCGGCCCGCTTTCGAAACCCGTTCCCATCTTTGGTCTTGAGCACGGAATAAAAAGCAAACCCGGCGGGCCTAACTTTCGGTGCCAACATCCGTTGCGACAGTCTCTACTTTTTTGCGGCGCGGTCGACCCCGACGCGGTTTTGCGGGGACTTCGCCTTCGGGCTCACTTGCGGAAACGGCTTCGGGCGGGGCCTCCTGCTCTTTTTCAACAGCAAGCATGGGCTCCTCATCCGAAGTTTCCGCAACTGCAACTTCATGACCGCCGCTCGCATCATGGCCATTTGCGGGACGACGTTGGCGACCGCGCCCGTTTCCTGCTGAAGAGCGTCGGCTTGAAGACCGGCGCGGTGCTTCCACCGATTCCGAGGTGACGGCTTCATCTTTGTTTTCTGCCGTGTCGGTATGATCAGCCATATCTTGTGAAAGTGCTTCCGAGGTTGCATCTTCGCTGGCGTTTGGCGTTGCATCCGCGTCCGCTCGTTGCGAAGGATCGCGCGTTTCCGCCTCGTGTTCTTCAGCGCGGCGACGGCGAGACCGTTGGTTGGCGTCCTGCTCCTGCTGATTGCGCTGAGCATTCCGCTCGTTCAGGATCCGCTGATAATGGTCAGCGTGCTGCAAATAATTCTCCGCATGCACCCGATCACCGGAGGACAAGGCGTCCCGCGCCAAAGTCTTATATTTTTCAAGCAGTTGAACCAGATTACCGCGCGGACGACTATCGCCCCGGTTTGATTCATTACCTCGCCGGTTCGATGACGACTTCGAGTTATTTCTGCCGCGCGAACGGCGCGAGTTTTGAGCAGGTTTCATAAACACCCAATAGATGACGGGGAGTTGCAATCTCGCAAGAACGGCAACCAGCTTACCGGTGCCTTACCATGTTCATTGCGTCGGAAATGAATTTGGGAGAGTGGTATAGCCTTCCCTTCAGGCCCCAAACCTCACCAAATATGCGAGGACCGTAGCGCGTCCCCCCAGCGTTGCCAAGCGCATTTTGCCCGTCTTTATCGCTTTTCTTGCAAATTTTCGTTGAGTTTTTTGTGAAATGGCGAGGCTCGCCTCTCATTTCAACCAACGATCAGGGCTAACTATGAGGAAAACAGCTTTCGCTCCGCCGAGATGATAATTCGATTTCGACCGCCAAGGTCGCTATAGCGTTCAAGCGCGCGGTCGCCGGGTAATGCCGCAAAGAGCCTGGATACCTGATCGGCCTGGTCGGCCCCGATTTCAACTGCAATCAGTATCGGGCATTTCTCCGCCCCTAGAAGGGCATCTACTATTCGCCGATAGTAATCCAGACCATCATCACCGCCATCGAGCGCCAGATGCGGTTCGAAAACAGATACTTCGCGGTCGAGTTCCGCAATTTCTTCACGCGGGATATAAGGTGGATTGCTGATCAGAATATCGACCTGCTGAAGCCTGAGCGCACTTTCCCAGTCAGCCTGGACGGGCCAAAACCGATGCCGCAAATCAAGCAGCTGGGCGTTAATATCAGCCGCATCAATAGCCTCCTCCGAGGCGTCAACGCCAAGTGCCAACGCATTGGGCCATTCTCTGAGCAGGCTGAGCCCGAGACACCCCGACCCTGTACCCAGATCTACAATTCTCAGCTTGCGATTGGTGAGTCCCTTCCGCTTACCCAATGTTTGAAGGGCCCTCAGCATCGTCTCGCTATCAGCGCGCGGGATGAGCACGCCTGGCTTGACGTAGAACTCATCCTCCCAAAAGGATTTACGCTTAATGAGATAGGCAAGGGGCTCCCCCGCCCGCCTGCGCGCAACGAGATCTGCGAAACAAGCGCGTTCGCGATCGGTCGCCATCGGTGTTTTCAATAGTAGCGTGGAACGCGTCACTTCCATCACTTCAGCGAGCATCAGTTCAGCTTCCAACCGGGCAATCTCAAACCCTGCCCCTCCGTGATTGGCTTGCCCACCCGACATATGGCGAACTGCCCAGGTGAGTAACCCGGTCACTGGGGCGGGGGCGGGCGGTGTCAATAAAGGACGGGTCACCGCATCATTGCGGGTCACCCCCCCTCACCCATTTGGGCAAGTTTTTCAGCCTGATCATGCGCGGTGAGCGCATCGACCACATCGCCCAGCGCATCACCCGCAATGATCGCATCGAGCTTATGGAGCGTCAGGTTGATCCGATGATCGGTAACGCGGCCCTGCGGGAAATTATAGGTCCGAATCCGTTCGGATCGATCGCCCGAACCGACCTGCGACCGCCGGGCATCGGCGCGCTCGGCATCGGCCTTTGCGCGTTCAAGTTCATAGAGCCGTGCACGCAAGACTTTCAAAGCCTTTGCCCGGTTTTTATGCTGTGATTTCTCATCCTGCTGCTGAACGACAAGACCCGTCGGAATATGGGTTATGCGCACGGCGCTATCGGTGGTGTTGACTGACTGTCCTCCCGGGCCCGAGGCACGAAACACATCGATGCGCAGGTCCTTATCGTCGATATGGACATCAACATCTTCGGGTTCAGGCAGAACCGCGACAGTGGCCGCAGATGTATGAATGCGCCCCCCGGATTCGGTTGCCGGCACACGCTGCACACGATGGACACCGGACTCATATTTCAACCGTGCAAACACCTGATTCCCGCTCACATTCGCGATGATTTCCTTAAATCCACCGACTTCCCCGGTCGACATACTGATTGGTTCTATCCGCCAACCTGCAAGCTCAGCATAGCGTTCATACATACGGAACAGAACACCAGCGAAAAGTGCTGCCTCGTCTCCGCCCGTACCCGCCCGAATTTCAAGGATGGCAGACCGGTCATCGGCGCTGTCTTTCGGGATCAATTCAAGCGCCAGACGCCGCTCACTTTCTGAAATGTCGTGGAGGAGACCGTCGCGTTCCTCGCGCGCCATCGACTTCAATTCGCCATCGCCATCCGGGTCATCAATCAGTTCATCGAGACCTTGCAGTTCGGCTCGTTTTTCTTCCAGAACGGTTGCGGCATCAATGACAGGCGTGAGCATAGAAAGCTCTTTTGACGCCTTCATAAACTCATCGGATGAGAGCGCCGCGGGATCGCCCAGGGTATGCGTCAAATATTCGTGGCGATCGCGGATCTGCTTTAGTTTTTCTTCGGGGATACGCATCAGCCATACCTCGCCAAGACCGCTTCGAGCACACGGTCCACCGCATTGTCGTCTCCCAAGTCGGGCCCCAAATCGGCCCCTAAGTCGGATTGGGCGCCAGTTGCCAGGTCCTTCAAGGCAAAATGCGCCGCGCCTGCCTCGCCCACATTCACCAGGACGGCGAGTTGGCACCCCGCCTGATCGGCCTTTTTGAACCGTTTTTTGGCATTGCCACGCAGCGCCATCTCGACGGGAACCTGGTTTTTGCGAAGATGCTGAGCGACGGCCATCGCCTGCCCATCCGCCTGACTGTCGAGCGGGATCACCGCGACGCGTTTATCGTCAGTCTGCGATAGACTGATGAGCTCAGCCAGCCGATCAACACCAGCAGCCCAGCCCACGCCTGGTGTTGCGGGGCCACCGATCTGTTCAATCAATCCATCATAGCGCCCGCCCGCAAGTACGGTACCCTGCGCGCCCAATTGATCGGTAATGAATTCAAACGCGGTGTGGCTGTAGTAATCGAGCCCGCGCACGAGCCGAGGCTCACGAACATAATCGATGCCGAGTGCCTGAAGACCGGCACAGACGGTCGAAAAAATTGCCTTCGCGTCTTCGGTCAAATAGCCGTCGATCATAGGGGCATCGGTGATCAATTTTCGATCACCCGGATCTTTTGAATCGAGAATCCGTAAGGGGTTTTTCTCCAGCCGGCTCCGACTATCGTCACTCAGCTTCTCACGATGGTCGCTAAAGTAGGCAACCAATGCCTCCCGATAAGCCGCGCGGCTTTCAACGTCGCCAAGTGTATTGATATGAAGCTTGATCTCAGCAAGTCCGAGCTCCGTGAGCAACAGGTGGGCCATCGCAATCAGTTCGATATCGGCTGCGGGCTCGGCGGCGCCAATGATCTCTGCATCAATCTGGTAAAACTGACGATACCGCCCCTTCTGCGGACGCTCATATCGAAACATCGGCCCATAGGCGGCCAGCTTGAGCGGCGCGAATTGCTGCAATCCATTGGAAATATACGCGCGCGCAATCCCGGCGGTGAATTCCGGCCGTAACGTAAGCGACTCCCCGTTGCGGTCGTCAAATGAGTACATTTCCTTTGAAACAACATCGGATGTGTTGCCAAGCGACCGCGCAAAGAGCGGCGTAAACTCAAATACGGGAGTGTCGATCGGCTGAAAGCCAAAGCGGTCGTTTACCGAACGAAAGCGCGATACGACTTCAAGATGGGCCCGCGCATCTGCACCAAAGAGATCGCGTGTTCCGCGTACCGGTTGAAGTTTACTCACAGATGACTGGCCTTGCGAATGGAATAGGATGAGGTGTTTACGCCGCAGCGCATGTGCCCCCGGACTTACGGGGTGTGCCGCAGCTTCCCCGAGGCGTCAAGACCAGCCCAATCCGTTCACTCAAATGCTTACTCGGCCGCAATCTCGGCTGCGGCCTTTTCGGCCTCGATTTCAGAAGCTTTGGCTTCTACCAAACTCACAATATGATCGACGAGTTTGTCGTCTTTGATTTTGTGATCGGTGACACCAGAGAGATAGACCATGTGGTTGCCATTTCCGCCGCCGGTCAAACCAATATCAGTCTCACGCGCCTCACCCGGGCCATTCACGACGCACCCGATGATCGACAGCGAAAGCGGCGTTGAAATATGCGAAAGGCGTTGCTCCAGCGTTTCCACGGTTTTGATCACCGGAAAGGCCTGGCGCGCGCAAGAGGGGCACGACACAATCCGTACACCGCGATGGCGCAGACCAAGCGATTTCAGCATCGAAAAGCCGACTTTAATCTCTTCGACAGGGTCAGCACTCAGCGACACGCGGATCGTGTCGCCAATCCCCATCCATAGGAGGTTACCCATGCCAATCGCTGATTTCACCGTGCCATCGCGCAGCGCCCCCGCCTCGGTAATCCCAAGATGAAGCGGGTAATCGCAGGCCTCTGCCAGCCCCTGATACGCGGCGACAGCAAGAAATACGTCCGAGGCTTTGCAGGAAATCTTGGTTTCAAAGAAATCATTATCTTCCAGGATTTTGATGTGGTTGAGCCCACTTTCCACCATAGCCTCGGGGCAAGGCTCTCCATACTTTTCAAGCAAATCACGCTCAAGCGAGCCGGCGTTGACCCCGATGCGGATCGCAC
>JBCDDR010000113.1:0-8262 GCA_039180205.1 Pseudomonadota bacterium
GGAACCTCTTTTTGATAAAATGCGAAATCCTCGGAAGCCGTTACCCCGCGCGCGATATGGTATCGTCCCTCCCCCGCCACGCGCATGAGCGTCGGTTCCATCTGCTGAAACAGGTCTGGATCGTTAAAAACAATTTCGGCCCGTCGTTCGATTTCGACATCAGCTCGCGCGCCCGACGCCTCGGCGATGCGCCGCGCCGTGCGGGTAACCCGATTATACAAATCCTCCTGCACATCAATATTCAGTGTGCGGATTGTGCCCACGAGTTTAACCTCATCGGGGATAATATTATGCGCTCCAAGCCCCTCAAACCGACCGATCGAGATAACCGAAGGTGGTGTGTTATCGACCTGCCGCGAAATGATGGTTTGCAGTCCCAAAACAACTTGTGAGGCAACCACAATGGGATCGACCCCCATGAACGGAACGGCGCCATGGGTCTGTTGCCCCTTGACAGTCACGAACAATCGCGCGGAAGAAGCCATCGTTCCCGCAGGGCGCGCATAGATATGCCCTGCCGGGCCAGCTGGCCAGACATGGAGCCCGAAAATCACATCGACCTTCGGGTTTTCCAATGCGCCTTCACGGATCATCAATCGTGATCCCCCTTCCTCACCGGGCGGGGGCCCCTCTTCGGCGGGCTGAAAAATAAATTTAACGTTGCCATGGAGCTGGTCGCGACGATCCATCAGGACCTTTGCAGCGCCCAACGCGATCGCCATATGCGCGTCATGTCCACAAGCATGCATGACGGGCACAACCGCTAAACCGCGTTTCCCTCTGGCCTTTGATGCGAACGGGAGCCCCGTCTGTTCGAGGACGGGAAGACCATCCATATCCGCTCGCAACGCAACGGTTGGCCCGGGATACGCCCCGCGCAGAGTTGCGACAATCCCGGTTACCCCAACTTTCGTGCGGATGTCTTCGAATCCGATCTTTCGAAGCTCAGCCTCAATATATTCAGCCGTTTTGAACTCACGGTTCGCTAATTCGGGATTTGCATGAAAATGGCGGCGCCAGGCAATCAATTGTGCCTCCAACTCGTCTCTAGGGGTGAGCAAACGGTTTGGGGCTTGCGTTTCTGCCTGACCCGGAAGTCCCTCGTCCTTCGGTGCAATCGGATCATCTTCCAGTGCGAAAGCCCTTCCACCCAAGATCACCAGGGTCACAAAAACAAGCCTTTGGAGAAACGAGACAATTTGTGGAAACAATGGAAATGTCCTTTCGGCTGACTACGCTAACCCTGGGCACATAGAAGCTATGCACCACCCAAATGTTGCATCATGATATCGAAGAAAAAACAAGATGACAGGAGGTGCGTAATGGCGGACTTTTTTCCCCTGATTGATCGAGCGCTTATCAAATCTTCAGATGGCGCAGTGAAGGCCCTTGCGGTCGAAAACCCCGCGACTGGCGCCGAAATCACACGGGTGAAGATCTGCCCCCTCGAAAGCATTGATGAGAAGATCGCCGATGCGGAAAAAGCGTTCGCCGATTGGTCCGCAAGAACCGCAAAAGATCGGGCGCATCATTTGAACCGCTAGTTTCAATTGATGATCGACCACACCGACGTGCTCGCTGCGCTATGCACGGCGGAATGCGGAAAACCCATTTCAGAATCACGCGGTGAAGTGGCTTACGCCGGGTCTTTTGTCGAATGGTTTGCGGAAGAGGGAAAGCGCGCCTATGGCGACATCATCCCCGCAACTCATTCCGGCAACAGGCTTTTGGTATTGAAACAGCCCGTGGGAGTTGCCGCTGCGATTACCCCATGGAATTTTCCACTTGCGATGATCACCCGGAAAGCCGCCCCCGCCCTCGCCGCTGGATGTTCGATAATCGTGAAACCGGCTGAGGCCACACCACTTTCCGCCGTTGCTCTTGAAACGCTCGCCCACAAAGCGGGTATCCCGAAGGGCGTTTTTCAAATCCTTGTGACTGATGAGCCCGAAACCGTCGGGACAAAGTTAGCCACCGATCCCCGGATCGCAAAATTGTCGTTCACAGGCTCAACCCGGGTTGGGAAGTCGCTTCTTGAGCAATGTGCATCCACCGTGAAACGCGTGAGCATGGAGCTTGGCGGAAACGCCCCTTTCATTGTGTTCGATGATGCGGATATCGACGCCGCTGTTGAAGGGGCTATCCAATCGAAATTTCGAAATGCGGGGCAAACCTGCGTTTGTGCAAATCGCTTTCTGGTGCAGTCCTCGGTCCGCGATGAATTTGCCGACAAACTCGCACGCCGGGTGCGCGACTTGAAAGTGGGGGACGGGTCAGAGCAAGGGATCGATATCGGTCCGCTGATCTCGGAGGATGCGCGCGAAAAAGTCATCGCGCTGGTCAAAGATGCCCAAAACCAGGGGGCAAAAGCGCTCGTCGGCGGTGCGGCGCTCGAAACCAGCCGCTATTATGCACCAACGGTGATAAGCGAAATCACCCCTGCCATGGATATTGCCCAGACCGAAATCTTTGGCCCCGTTGCCCCGATCATTGACTTCAAGGATGAGGCTGATGCGATGCAGATTGCCAACGACACGCGCTATGGCCTTGCCGCCTATTTTTATGCCCGGGATATGGGCCGTGTCTGGCGGATGATGGAGGCACTCGACTATGGCATGGTCGGCGTCAACGCGGGGGTGATTTCAACTGAGGTCGCACCGTTTGGCGGCGTCAAGGAGTCCGGCATCGGGCGCGAGGGTTCACGCTACGGCATCGATGAATATCTGGAGCTCAAATACGCCATGCTGGGTGGCATTTGAGGTGAAGACGAGGTTTCAGGCGTTTGTATCGCGCTTGGGCGCGCAATCATTGCCCAACACCTGGCAATCCTGCTTGCCTGTTTTCAACTGAAGGGAATTTGTAAGAAAGTGTCTTTGCCACAATTCCGTCGAAATTTTTTACAGTTTTCATCTCCCCCTTCGGCTAAGCCATTGAATACGCTTAATGGCATCAGGCTTGCATGGTTAACACAACTGATAGTAGGCGTTCTGAAATAGACATAAATTGAAGGGAAGTTCCTATGCTTCGAGCCCTCTTGACAGCGTCAACGTTGGGCATGGTTGCAATCGCCGCACCGGCCTCCGCAGTCATCATTGCCGCTCAGGATTTTAACGACAATTCGGTGTTGGAAGGCCTGCTACCCGATGATCCAACGGGCTTGCCCGGGTTTACGTTCGATGGCTCAGGACTTGGGTGGACCCTCACCCCGAACGATCCCCCAGGTGGTCTTGCGGTTGGCGTTCTCAATGAAACAATCCTCGCCAACGATGTTGATAATGGTCTGGCGACTGCTTCGAATATCGACGGGAATTATCTGTTTGTCGAAAATGGCCTCGGCGCGACATCAACGGTGCTTTCATTTGACGAAGTTGATACCACCGGGTTTGAAAACCTCAGCTTCGCCTTCACCTGGGCCGTGAACGGCGTTGAATTTGAAGCTGGCGATTTCTTCGACATCAGCATCAATGGCGAATCGATTTTTAATGTCGCCGCATCTGACGACGGCCCTGACCCCTTCGAAGACGGGCCATTCGTCGAGAACTTTGTCGGTCCAACGCTTGATATTTCGGCATTCGACGGTGAAGCGCTCAATATCGATGTCACATTTGAGGCTGATAGCTTTGTTGAAGATTTTGGATTTGATGATTTGGTGATCAGCGGTGACGTTGTAGATGATGGTGAGCCTCCCGTCGACGTGCCGGCACCTGGTGCAATCGGCCTACTCGGTATTTCGCTCGCTGGCCTCGCCTTCGCGCGCCGCCGTCGCGAGAGCTGAGACGTTCTGATTTCTGCCGGTTTCCGATCGCAACTGGTTGAAAGAACATAAAAGAAGAGAAAAGCAAGGGTCGATGCCATCATCTGGCGTCGGCCCTTTTCGTGTTATCCTTTGTGGGGTTTCGCTATTGGCGTTTCGCCGCGCGGACATAGCCAATCCGGCGTCAAAGGTGTATGCTCTCTCCCTAAAAAATTGGTTGGCCATTTTATTACCGCGAAGTTCCGCTGAGCCTAAAGGCGGCACCCACCCACTTATGGAGAGTCTCACCAGATGATAAAACTTACAGTAAATGGAACTGAGCGAGAGTTTGATGGTGATCCAGAGATGCCGCTGTTATGGTATGTGCGCGACCATCTTGGCTTGCTAGGAGCCAAGTTTGGGTGTGGCGCTGGGCTTTGCGGGGCTTGCACCGTCCATCTCAACGGCGAAGCGGTCCGCGGATGCATCACCAGCGTTGCATCTGCCGAAAATGCGAATGTGGTCACGATCGAGGGGCTGTCGGATGATGGATCCCACCCTCTCCAGGTGGCCTGGTCAGAAACGGCCGTACCGCAATGCGGATATTGCCAGGCCGGGCAGATCATGCAGGCCGCGGCCCTTTTGAATGAAAAACCAAACCCCAGCGATGGCGAGATTGATGACGCCATGTGGGGCAACATCTGCCGGTGCGGCACCTATCAGCGTATCAAAACTGCGATCAAATCCGCTGCGGGAGGGGCATCATGAAGGCATTGATGGGACTAGATGAATTTGAAGAGCTCGTCGGTCTAACGGGCGAGACAGGTGGCTTGGAAACCGACCGCCGCCAAGTGGTCAAACTTCTGGGTGCGGGCGCGCTCACCCTGGGTGTCCTGTTCGGTTCACCGCGCGCAGCCACCGCGGACACAGATAACAAGCGGAAACGGGGCAACGGCGTGACCAGTTTCTCGCCGGGGGTTTATATTACGGTTCACCCCGACGATACACTCGAAATCATCTGCCATCGGTCGGAAATGGGCCAAGGCATCCGTACCAGTATGCCGATGATCATCGCTGACGAAATGGGCGCGCGCTGGGATCAGATTACCCTGACCCAGGGCACCGGAGACCCGAAGTTCGGTGACCAGAATACCGATGGTTCAACCAGCATTCGAAAATTCTATTGGCCCTTGCGGAAAGCGGCTGCCCAAGCGCGGACCATGCTCATCAGGGCTGCGGCACAGGAATTGGGCATAGAAGAAGCCGAACTCAAAGCCGAAAACGGAACTGTCATCGCACCCGATGGTCGCAGCATTGCCTTTGGGAAATTAACCGCGACCGCATCGACACTGGAACTTCCCGCCGAAGACGATGTCGCGTTAAAGGCGACCGAAGATTTCACCATGATCGGCAAATCGAAACCGCTCGTGGATATGAAGGCGTTCGTTACAGGCGAGGGACGATTTGGGATGGATGCCCAGTTGCCGGGCATGAAATTTGCGGTTGTCGCCCGCCCGCCCGTTGTTGGCGCCAAGCCGGTTGACTGGGATACCGATGCCGCGCTTGCGGTGCAGGGTGTTGAGCGCGTGGTCAAACTTCCCGATGCGGAAGCCCCCTATGCTTTCAAACCCCTGGGTGGGGTTGCTATCGTCGCCCGTGATACCTGGGCCGCCATGAAAGGCCGTAAGGCGCTCAACGTCAAATGGTCGGATAGTCCGAACGACGGTTTTGAAAGCACAGCGTATCGTGAAGCACTTGCGGAAACCGCGAAATCGACCGGTGAAGTTGTTCTGAAACGCGGCAAGGGAAGCACCGTTTTAGAAGCTGACACCGGCAAGGGCCGGATCGAAGCTGAATATTATGTACCCCTCCTGGCGCAGTCTCCCATGGAACCGCCGGTCGCCCTCGCCCATACCACTGCGACCAAATGCCTGGTCTTTGCCTCGACCCAAGATCCGCAAACCGCGCGCGGGATGGTGGCGGGAGCGCTCAACATGAAACCCGAGCAGGTTGAGATGAACATCACCTTGCTCGGGGGCGGCTTCGGTCGAAAATCAAAGCCCGACTTTATCGTCGAAGCTGCGCTCATTTCAAAAATGGCGGATGCCCCGGTCAAGGTGATCTGGAGCCGCGAAGACGACCTTCACCATGGGTATTACCATGCCATGTCGGTTCAGCGCATTGCGGCAAAGGTCAATGAGGATGGGACGCCGAAAGAGTGGCACCACAGATCGGTTTTCCCTTCGATTATGGAGACTTTCAATCCGGCGGTCGAACGACCCTCGAAACTCGAAGTGTCTTTGGGATTGATTGACCTCCCGTTTCAGATCCCGAACGTGCAGATTGAAACCGGAAAGGCAAAATCACCGCTTCGGATCGGCTGGTTACGTTCAGTGAGCAACATCCAACATGCCTTCGCCATCGGATCCTTTGTGGATGAGCTTGCGCATCAGGCAGGCCAGGACCCGCTCGACTATTGGCGCACTGTCATTGGCGACCCACGCCTTGTCGACCCCGCCGATGGTGAGGGTGATTACACAAACTATGGTGAACCGATGGAGCGCTTTCCCATCGATACCGCCCGGTTGCGCGCGGTTCTTGATCTCGCTGCGGAAAAGGCAGGATGGAGTCAAGACCTGCCTGAAGGCGAAGGCATGGGGATTGCCGTTCACCGCAGTTTTGTGACCTATGTCGCGACGGCAGCACACGTGGCGGTCGCTGACGGGGTGGTTTCCGTGAAGTCGATTGATATGGCCGTGGATTGCGGCCGGTTTGTTCACAAAGATCGGGTTATGGCGCAAATGGAAGGGGCCGCGATCTATGGTTTATCGGCGGCGCTTTACAGCCAGGTAACCGCAAAGGATGGACGGATTATCGAAAACAACTTCGATGGGTATGAGATTGCCCGAATTGACGCGACGCCGACCACGCGCGTGCATCTTATCGACAATGATGCCGAGCCTGGCGGCGTGGGTGAACCCGGCGTGCCGCCTGTCGCGCCTGCGATCGTCAATGCTATTTTTGCAGCAACCGGCAAGCGCATTCGGTCGCTTCCGGTCGGGAAACAACTTTCGATCTGAGCTGGCGCTACCTAGCGAAGTAAAAAAAGTGGTGGTCAACTGGCCACCGTTTTTTTGACGAGATCGGATCGGCCTTTATCGAACGAGGCTTAAATTGAACTGCGCGATGCTATCGAAGGTGTCGCCAAGTTCTCCTGCGGAAATATTAAACGCCATCGTGGTGTCACTCGCACACTGTCGGAGTTTCGTGATGGCGCTCGAATCAGAGATATCGACGGCAATCGTGAAAAGCTCGACATCATATTGAGTCTTCATGACGTCGCAGGCATCGAGCATCAGATTGTCGAGTGCCTGCGTGTCGAGCCTTTGCAGGTTGGGTGAACGCCAGCAATCTTCTTTGTCATCATCGAGATGCTGTCGGTTGTTTCTGGTACAACCATAATAGCCCTCATACCATTCGGGACTTGTGTTCAATCCATCCGTCAGCAAAATCGCAATTTTTCGCACATTGTCATTCGAAAATGGCAGGGGTGCCTCTTCATCGGAATAGCCGAAGAAGGGACGCCATTCCGAACGCGATGACAAGAGCCGCAAGCCCCACATCAACCCAATATCGGCCTGAGTACCGCCCGGTGCCGGATATAGCTCGTCAAGCTTTCGAATGATTTGTGCCCGATTTGAACTGAGCGGCAACATGGCGGCAGGACAGTTGAGGTTCGGTCCCAGCACCACATCATGTTCATCCCAAGGAATGATGTTCCGATGTGAGCGGCAGAGCTCCCCTCCATTCCGATTATAGGCAAATTCGTTCGGATCAGAAACGCACGCATTGATTGTTCTATTGAGATTATGACCATTGTTTGTGCAGGGTTGCGTCACAGGAACAAACGCGTTTCTTCGTCCGCGGTTGTGCCCTTGCCAACAGTTTAACAGGCCTTTGGTCCTCCACTGACAATTGAAATTATTGGAGGCGGGCTGAAAAAAGTCTCTGGAAAACTCATCCAGGCTATATTTTAGATTTAGCGGTGCAATAGGTTTGGCGAGGGTATCGCGATCAAAACTGGCCTGGGTTCCGCTGTTTGGTTGGTTGTTGTTATTCCCCCCATTTCCACCTCCCCCACTCGGTGGGCAATAGGCGGTCGGATACCATTTGGGCGCCAATGCTGGATCGAGGTAAGCAACGGGCCACCTCATGTCCGCCGGGGCTTGATCTGTGAGTCGCTTTGTCACGTTACGACTGCCGTTGAGTGCGATTTCGCCATTGGCAGAGCGAACACAGCCGCGCCACTCAACGGGTCGAAACAGGTTATCAAGCTGGTTTTGTGAGGTGATCGTAGTACCGAGATCATCACCCGTTTGATGCCGCAAATACTGCAGCCGGTTATCAATCGAAGGAGCCGGATTTAGACCTCCGCCTGCCGCCGGAGGGCTGGTTGGCACAACCGCATCGGCGTTTGGCTCGTCGATATCTTCGACCTTGATATTGACCAATGCGGTCCATGGCACCAC
>JBCDDR010000114.1:0-8214 GCA_039180205.1 Pseudomonadota bacterium
CGGTGTGCGGTTTCGAAAGCCCGTCGTCCCGGGCGACCAGCTCAAGCTGCGCGTTCAAAAACAACGCAATCGCGGCGCAGTCTGGCGGTTTGAGGGAAAAGCTTACGTCAACGAAGCTCTGGTCACCGAGGCCACATTTGCAGCGATGATTGCGTCGACGTAATCTTTGCCAGCAGTTTTTTTCAGTGATCGACCCGGATCGCTTATCGCTCAGTCCCGCATTTTGAGCTGGACGGGCAGCCCGTCGCGTGGGCGTGGTATCGGCCATACCTGAAAGTCAGCGGTGTATCCTTGTGGCAACCGAACTTCGAATTGCGATAGAAAATGTCCAAACACCACCTTGGCCTGCATATAGGCAAAATGTAGGCCGAGGCACATGTGGGCGCCGCCACTGAACGGTACCCAGGCATATTTGTGCCGGGTTTTCTGTCCCCCCTCGTCGGTAAAGCGCATTGGATCAAAGCGTTCGGGGTCAGGCCAGTGGTCTGGCATATGGTGAGTGAAATAAGGGCTTATCGCCACGGGTGTTCCTGCGGGGATATCGTGACCCGCAAAGTGGAAATCACCGATTGCAAATCTCGGGATAGAGGGAACTGGCGGCATCATCCGCATGGCCTCCTTAAAGGCCGCCTCGGTCCAGTTCATGTCTGACAGCGCATCATAACTGATCTCGGGCTCATTGGTTTCCCCGTGCGAGAGGTTTTGCGATGCTTCTTCGGCAAGCCTCTGCTGCCATTCGGGTGTCTGCGCAAGAAAGTAGGTCATTGATGTCATCGACGATGTGAGCGTGTCGTGGGCCGCCATCATCAGGAAATTCATATGGTCGATGATTTCCTGATCGGTAAATCCGCGCCCGGCGTCGTCAACGGCGTTGCAAAGCAAGGTCAGCATGTCGCCGCCTTCTGCGCCCCGCCGTTTCGGTATCTCCCTGCCAAACCACTCCACCATGAATTGGCGGCCCTTGACGCCTTTTCGCATCTGGGTGCCCGGGAGAGGTTTGCGTACAACCGCGACCGTTGCCTGCACCATATCGACAAAGGCACGGTTGATCTGCTCGGCATCATCGCCCCAGGGAATACCAAGAAAGGGACTGGCAGAGAGATTGAGCGTGAGTGTTTTGATCGCCGGGTAAAATTCAAAGGGATCGCCCGATGCCGCCTGTTGCGCCCAGGATCTGAGCCCTGCGCGGGTCCCTTCATTCAAACTATCCACATAGCTGCGCATCGGTCCTACCTTGAAGGCGAGTTGCATGATGCGCCGGTCATGTCGGTGGTAATCGAAATCGAGCAGCATAAGGCCGCGGGGGAATAGCTTATCGAGCACGTGCGACCAGCCATAGGTCGATGAGAAAATCTTGTTTTTATCAAAGAGCACAAGCTCGTTTGCTTCGGGGCCGAGCAAGCTGATCTGATCAATTCCAAAGGTACGCGAGCGATAAACGGGTCCATATTGATCGAACATGCGCTGCGTATACCCAACGGGGTCTTTCAGTATGCGCAGTGTCGTGCCCACGACGGGGAGACCGCGCTCCCCGGGAATGTGTGAAAGCGCGCCATGAGGACCGCGTGCTGTAGACAAGGTTAGTTCGGTCATTATCGAAACTCCCGGCCATTCTCACTTTCCGAACGCCTGGCCCCTCCAAGCGTCCGCCTCAAGAAAGCGCCTAAAGCCACTAGATTGAGACTATATACTATGGCACAGACCAGTTTCCGTTCCAATCGGTACCATCCCACCGAAACTGGGCACGTCGATGGCCTGAGTGGGCAAGGTAGAGCCAATCGATCGAGGTGATCTCAATATGAAACGGATGAAAGAATGCCTGCGCCGGAGCGCTTTCTTCGGGGGTGGGCGACCGGTCGATAAGCTCGGGTGGTAGTCCTGCCCCTGGCATTTCGAGGGCGCTACCAGGGCCAGGATCGGCGAGATAACACCGTCGGCTCATCGGCTTTGTCACCTCCCAGGCGGCCGACGCATCATGTTCAGACATTGGCCGGTAGTCGCCCTCAAGCCGGATCTGCTGTTTCATCGCGGCATCATAGCCGGTGACGGCCATCGGGGCATTTGGGCGCATATCCAGACGTTTCGCGCTTCGCTCGTCACAATTAAACTGAATGCACCGGCGTATTGCATCAACGCCTCGCAACACCATAACGCGAACGTGCGGGGCGCCATCACCGTCAACGCTTGCCACCATCGGTGTGTGGAATGATGTTTTCCGCGTACTGACAGCGACGTTGAGTGCGGACCAGATCGCAGGGACAAGCAAGGAAAGCTCGTTCGTTTCGGCGATTGCCTGAAAAGCCAATTCAGCCCGTTTTCGCGCGCCGATGGGCGCATCGATTGCGACTGGCTCTGGCTTATCTCGTTGCGGCATCGATCGACATAACCACCGGAAAATAATCCGCTATTTTGTCCTCAGACAACGGCATTTGAATATACTTCTGATCCTGCCACAATTGGATCTGATCAGCAAAATTCTGGCTGCCGAGCCAGCCATCCTGACCGCCAAAGAGTGCGAAATAATTCGCGTCGGGGTCGCCCATATCGGAAATATGTCGCGCCTGGCTGCCATAATCCACGGCATGTCTGCCCGCCACAAGCCCATGGGCGGTTTTCATCACAGTCTCGCGCGATCCGCTGACGGGGTAGTCGCCGAGGGCATATCGGCGGCCAAAAATCGGCACACTTGCGAGCACATGGCCCACCTTCATCCGGTGCATATCGCCCCAGTTATCGAAACGGCGCAGCCCTTGCCGTGCCGTCTTCGCTGCTTCAGCAAGCCATTTTTTCTGCCGTTCTTCGGGTAGCTCATCAAAATCGGCAAACAGGAACTTCAGTTGATAGGGCCACTGGCGGTAGGCGGCGGGAATTTTCTTGGCATCCCCGTTTCCGTAAACCCCAATAACAAGCTGACGGAACGCGACCTCAAAGGCGACGGGAGCGCGTTCAGATGTCTCATAACTTCCTGTCCAGGACGCCATGAGTTGCACAAGACGATCCGTGCGCGAGGTGCGAAGGCGTTGCCAACGTTCGGCCAAGGCCTTCGCAAGCGACGCCGAAACATGAGAAGTCGTATCGACCTGCAGCGCCTTCAGCGTTTCCACATCAACCGAATTGGGCGTTGTCACCAGCTCCGCAAGACGATTCACCCTGTCATCGTCGGTAAAGAAATAGCCGATCTTGTTTGCCCCGGTTGTCGGGCGTTCATTGGCTGAAACAACATACCCTTCGGGTGGATTGACATCCTGAGGCAAGGTGGTTGCATCCTCGAAGCCGAGCCATTCATGGGCGTCGTTTCCGCCGGTCAAGACAAGGTCGGGGGGCACGTCATACTTGCGGATCGGTTGCTTCACCGCGAAAAACTTTGCGATGTCCCCGTCTTTCGAAGCGGTCACCATGTTAAGTGTCGAAAGCCCGTATCCGGAGAAGGCGGCGATAAAGTCTTTCGTTGTCTTGGCGCGCATCGCCCTTAAGAGCGACGTGATTTCATCGCTTGGGACATGGCCGACCCAACGAAGCGCCAGTTCCTCGCCTTTGCGGGCGTGAAACAGCTTGCTCTCGGAGATGACTGGCCCATAGCGCGTCGTGCGTATATTCAATTTCTGATCGGGCCACCACCGCACGCGGATCGTCTCCACGCGCTCCTCGAACGCTTCCTGCGGCAGTTCGGATACATCATAGAGATCGGTACTAGCAGCGCGCAGGTTGGTTCCGCCCCACGCCATATGCGCAGAGCGTCCAAAGGCAATGAATGGCAGACCTGGTAGCATCATCCCCACCGCCTTGTAGCTTGGCGACCTGATGCCTGTAATCAGCCAGAAATTCGGCAGTTGGAGCCCAAGATGCGGGTCGTTCGCGATCAAGGCACTGCCGCTTTTGCTCCGTTTCGGGGCGACGGCAACCGAATTGCTGCCCGATCTGCTAAGCCCGCTTAAAATATGTGTCAAAAGGGCTGCAGCCTGTTTTTCATACCCGTCGCCGGCACGAATATCGCTGGGCGTATTTGACCCCCCCGCTTGCAGAGCTCGCGGCCAGTCCTGACCCCACGTCGCGCTCGACCGCTGGGGCAGCAGGGCGAGATAGCTCAGCCAATTCACGTCTGACGCAGCGAGCCGGCCAATTGTTAAAAGGTCTTCGAGCTTCCACGGCTCGGGCTCAATCGCAAGCAACCGGTACTCATTCGGAAACTCGCTCATGCGATCCTGGTAAAAGTTAAGTCCGTCTACGAAAGCCTGCATGAATGTGCGTGTTTCGTCCGGCCATTGCGCGATGCTCGCTTTGGAGGCGCGCCCAAATCCGATCAGCCGCAACGCCCGATCAAGCTCAATCGCAAGGGGGCCAACTGATTCAGAAACGCGGCCCTGCGAGAGACGGCGCAACATCTCCAGATGGGCTCCGCGTAAGTGCAGGTGAACCACACCCAACGCAAAGGCGAGGTCCTGATCGGTCTGCGCCTCAATGTAGGGGACGGCAAACTCGTTCCAGCGGATCTTTACGGGCGCATCAATCGGCCAATCCGCAACCGGGATCATCGCGAGCCGGTCTTCAAATGAAATTGGTTTCGGGTCAATCCGTCCGCAAGCCGCAAACGCGAAAACGGTGGCGACGAGGACAATACAATGGGCAAAAGCCCTCAGGGACCGATTTCGGAAGGCGCAAAGGCCGGATAGAATCGTGCGGGTGACGCATGCAAACCCATCAAGGGCCGCAAGCCGCTGGCCAAACAACATTTTTGCAACTTCCTCATGGGGCAACTGAAAGCGTCTTCGCCCTCTTCAACTATGCCCGCCTTAGACAAGCAAAACCCCTGTAATGTCAATTTTTTTGCTTAAAATTGCCGTTGCATAAATGCCGCAACTGGGCCTCAATGGGAGGTTGTTTCGCTCCCATGGCCGGATCGTAACTCCAAAACCTTTGTGATCACGAACCCAATGGCCAGGCCGACAACGGCGTTTAAGCTGGCGATAATCAGCCAGCCAACAAATCCCGCTCCGGGAAACGCCTTGTCGGTGGCGACATGAGCAACATCGTGAATGACATGCTCGGGATCCGCCCATCCCAGGTTTGCGGCGCCGTGGACAAGGATATTCCCTCCCACCCAAAGCATTGCGGCGGTACCGATAATCGCAAGCGCCTGCAGGATAAAGGGAACCACCTGGACGATCGTTCGGCCAATCCGGCGGCCAAGCTGTGTCCGCGCGACTTGTTCAAGCTTCAGGCCCCAATCATCCGCACGCACGATGATGGCGACGACCCCGTAGACGCCAATGGTGATCACCACACCCACGACAGCGAGCACAAACGCGCTCTGCCAGGTCGTCTCGGCGCTGATCTCAGAAAGCGCGATGGCCATGATTTCCGCAGATAGGATAAAGTCGGTTTTAATCGCGCCCTTGACCTTGGTTTCCTCAAGCTGTGCTGCGGTCTGAAACGGTTTCGTCGCCTTCGCCGCCGCTTTTTTCGCGACGCTGATACTCAGAATTTTATGAGCACCCTCATAGCAGAGATAGCATCCGCCTAACATCAGGAGAGGGGTGAGCGCCCATGGCGCAAATGCATCGAGGAGGAGCGCGATTGGCAGAAGAATGACGAGCTTGTTGATGAGCGAACCGCGCGCGATTTTCCAGATAATTGGTAACTCGCGCGCAGCAGGTAAGCCAACCACATATTTTGGTGTAACTGCCGCATCATCAATCACTACCCCGGCGGCTTTGCTGCCAGCCTTCATGGCCTGTGCCGAGATATCATCGGCCTGTGCCGCTGCGAGCTTTGCTATCGCCGCAACATCATCGAGCAGAGCGAGGAGGCCACTCATGAACAATCCTTTATTCAGCCTTTAATTTCGGTCTCTCCCGTAACACCTCTCCCGTCCCCTGGGAAGCGGTGCGATTTTGGCAACAACGCCCAATTCATTCAGCATCAACAAAGCCTGTCGAAGGTTTCGAATGATAAATCGAATACCTGATGACCGGTATTGGGCAAAACGGAATTGTCACAGGGTCGAGACTCGCCCTTTTTGAACAATTCAGTTTGACTGTAGTGTAGTAAGTGATTTCATCGAGCTCCAAATCATCGGCGGTTGGGGAGAATGCAGTTATGCGTCTTTTGGCAATTATGATGGCTTTGTCGGGGATGGCGTCTTTCATCTGCATTGCCAAAGCGGCGGATGATCGTGACGCTATGCAGAAACGCGGGCAGGTGGACTACGGCAACTATTGCGCCTCTTGCCACGGCCATTCCGGTATGGGCGACGGGCCGCTGCAGAAGTTCCTTCTCGTCGAGGTTCCTGACATCACTCAATTGGCTATACGCAATAACGGCGAGTATCCCGAGAATTACGTGGCGCAGGTGATTGATGGTCGTGGCGACGTTTTCGCTCATGGGCCGCGCGAGATGCCGATCTGGGGAAATGCGTTTCGAGCCGAACAGGGGCTTCCCGCATTAGCCGCTGGCAAGCCGCAGGATAAAACGACCCTGTCGCGCATCCGGAGCCTCGCCGCCTATGTCGCCACGCTTCAGTCCGACAAGGGCCAGGAGTAAGCATTTAGGTTCCGTTGACGAGCCGCATTCCCGTCGGCCCATATTCAGAGTGCGCGTGGTGAAAATTCAAGTCAATCTCACAACTGGGTGAGATGACTGATCCATCATTGCCTAAAAAAGTTGACACATCTAAGGTAAAGATATTCCGCGTGAGTAATCATATTGAATTACCCGCCTTTGATTCTTGCCGGAATTCGAAAAAATTGACTGGAATTGACAACGTCACTTCGATTTGCCGTTGAATACATCCCTTTTACCTATGGTGAGCAAAAATGAATTGGAAAGCACTTACGAAATGGGTGGTGTTTGCGGGCTTGGTAGTTTTTATCCAATCTCAGCAAGCGGTTGCCCAGGATGACCCTTTTGGGTTCGGCTCTTTTGAAGGAGCGGTCTACACGCAAACCAACGACCCGCGTGGCAATGGGGTTCTGGCCTATGGCCGAAGAGCGAACGGAACCCTCGAATTCCTGGGGATTGTGGGCACCGGTGGCGATGGAACCGGCATTGTCGGATCGGGCTTCCCGTTTTTTGATACGGGCGATGGTCTTGATCCTCTGCAATCGACGAATGCGGTGGAGTTGAGCACTGATCGGCAGTTTCTTTTCGTTGTGAACGGGGGCAGTTCCAGCGTCAGCACATTCCGCATTCTCCCCAATCTTCGCCCGCGCCTGATGTCGGTGACACCCGTCAGTGGAAATGGTCCGAACTCAATCGCTTATCGCGATGGGGTTGTTTTTGTCAGCTCGATCGACGCCGATGGCAGCTTCGATGGTAGCCTGGGTGAAGTTGGTCTTGTTGAAGCGTTTCGTCTGACCAACCGGGGTCTCCTGAAGCCGATCCGTGGTTCGGTACGGTATCTTACAAATCGACCTGCGGGCCTTGATGTGACCCCCGATGGCCGGTTTCTGATTGTCACGTCGCTCAATGCCGGAAGTAACGGCGAGGCTGATGGACCCAGTTTTGTCTTCGATGAAAATTCGGTCACAGTTTTTGGCCTTGCCCGCAGCGGCATGCCATCGCGCAAGCCGCTTTCGTCCGGCATTTCAATATCCCCAGAGGATGAGCCCGGACGCGCGATTACGCTGGCGCTTGGGCTCGAGGCGGTAGAAGACGATGGTCGTCAATTTGTTGTTGTCACCGAGGCGCGCAGCATTCAATTGCCCGACGGGACACCGGTACCGTTGCTCACTCCGGGGTTTCCGGGGCCGGGAATTATTCCTGGATTTCAACCTGGCGGCGTTTCCAGTTGGGAAATCATGCCTGACGGCGAGCTTGTCCTGATTGACAGTGTACCGGTCAATGATGACGAAACCGACGAATTGTCACTCGGAACGGGACAATCCGCCACTTGCTGGATCCAGTTTTCTGACGATGGCAAGATCTTTTGGGTGGTGAATACGATCAACTCATCGATTTCTGCCTTCCGCTTTGACAAGGGCGACATCGAGATCATTTCCGAAGTTGTTGCCCAGGGTGATGGACTCGGACCCGAAACCGTGGACAGGCTGTTTCCGCCAAAATCACCGACCGCTGAAGACAGTGAGTTCGGTTCGCTTGTCGATGCAGAAAGCGATCGCTATCGGCGTCCGCGCGGGGCACCGATCGGTCCTGGGGTCGATCCCGATACCGACGGCGGCGCTCCCAACGTGCTGCTTGGGGGAACAGATGCCTTTC
>JBCDDR010000115.1:0-8212 GCA_039180205.1 Pseudomonadota bacterium
ATGTCTATATATCAGCCTGAGACGCAAATGCGTTATCGTCACCATCTTGACGCGCCCACATGCGCGCGTAAAGCCCGTCTGCGGCGAGCAGTTCCTCATGGCGGCCTATTTCAACCACACAACCTTTGTCGAGAACCAGGATTTGATCAGCCCCGACAATCGTTGAAAGCCGATGCGCGATGATGATCGTCGTGCGCGCCGCCATCACGTGCGATAGCGCTGCCTGTATCTCATGCTCGGTGGCTGTATCAAGCGCCGACGTTGCCTCATCCAGAACCAGCATTGGTGGGTCTTTCAGGATCGTTCGGGCAATCGCGACGCGTTGCTTTTCACCTCCGGAAAGCTTCAAGCCGCGCTCGCCGACAGTCGTTTCATAACCGTCGGGTAAGCTTTCAACGAATTCATGGATTTGCGCCAACTTGGCCGCGGCTACGATTTCATCATGTGGAGCGCCAGGACGCCCATACCCTATATTGTAGGCGATCGTATCATTAAACAGAACGGCATCTTGGGGCACCATTCCAATTGACTGGCGGAGCGAGGATTGGGTTACGTCGCGTATGTCCTCTCCCCCCACAAGGACAGCTCCCGCTGTCACATCGTAAAAGCGATAGAGTATGCGCGAGATCGTCGATTTTCCAGCACCACTTGGCCCAACAATGGCAAGCGACGTCCCCGCAGCGACACGAAAGCTGACATTTTGCAAAATCGTTCGCCGCTCATCATAGGCAAAACCGACGCTATCAAACACGATATCGCCGCGAGGATTTGCAAGTGCGCACGCGTCTTTTTTGTCGGCGACATCAATCGGATGATCAAGCAATGCGAACATGTATTCCATGTCAACGAACCCTTGCTTTATCTCGCGATAAACAAATCCAAGTAAGTTGAGTGGAATAAAAAGTTGTATGAGAAGCGTGTTAACGAGAATGAGGTCGCCCAGCGTAAACCGGTCTTCAACCACGCCCTTCGCCGTCAGCGCCATAACCGCGATCAGGCAAGCCCCGGTGATCGCCGCTTGCCCTACATTGAGTAAGGAAAGCGAGCTTTGTGATTTAACCGCGGCGTTTTCATACTGCTTGAGCGCATCATCATAACGATCAATCTCATGTTGTTCGTTGTTGAAATATTTCACGGTTTCAAAATTGAGCAGACTATCAACAGCCTTGGTCGTCGCTTTGGTATCCTGGTCGACCATACGACGGCGTAAAGCGGTTCGCCACGCCGTGATACGGAACGTGAAAAAGATGTACGAACTGATCGCGACAATGTTGATCAGCGCGAAAATCAACCCAAAATTCACCCCGAAAATCACCGAGACAAGGATAAACTCGAGGATGGTCGGCACAATGTTGAACAACATAAACCGAAGCATGAAATCCATGCTTTTGGTGCCGCGCTCTATCGCACGTGAGAGCCCCCCCGTGCGTCGTGCCAGGTGAAAGCTGAGCGGCAACCTGTGAAGATGTGAAAACACATCACGCGACATCTGATGGATCGCATTCTGCCCCACTCTGTTGAAGATCGCATCGCGCAGTTGCTGAAAAGCTGTTGTGGCAAAGCGTGCGAGCCCATACGAGACAATCAACCCGACCACCAGCGTGACCGATTGCGCCGCGCCGCCGCTATCGAGTGCGTCGACGGCAAATTTGTAAAGAAAGGGCACACATACGGTGAGCGCTTTTGCACCCAGCAAGAAACCGATCGCAGCGGATATTCGGATTTTGAAACTCAGATTTTCCCGCGGCCATAGATAGGGCAACAGGCGACTGATCACGCGTGCAGGCTTGATTGCACCTGTCGACATGCCTGAGGTGAGTTCGCTTTCTACACGGGCATGCGCCGATTGTGGCTGGCTGGATACATGTGCGGCCGGCGCGGCGGCTCGACCTTCACCGCGCGGCACGGAAATTCACAACATTCGTAAGAGATAGATGGGCAGTCATGACCCAGGGATATGGTTCAAAACCCGACGAGCGCAACGGATATAAATTGTTATATGAGATTTGCTTTTCTCTAACCGCCACTTTTTGAGGCGGGTAGCGCAAATGTTTGGCCCGGATAGATTAGGTCGGGATCACGAATCTGGTCGGCATTCGCCTGAAAGATCAGGCTGTAACGATACCCTTCGCCATATAATTTGCGCGCAATATACCAAAGGCTGTTTCCCGGCTGCACAATCACCTCGCGGCGGCTCTGCGCGGGGTCAAGCGGCAAACGAGTATCAAATGGTTGTTCGACACGAACATCAACCGCACCCTCACGATCCACCTGATCGGCTCGTAAGGTTCGCTCTCCAGGTTCAACCGCATCCTCGGAAACGACCTGCCAACGACCATTTTCGTCGACAGTCGTGCGGCCCAGCGATTGATTGTCGAGATAAAGCTCGATAACGGCCCCCGAGATGCCACTTCCGGAGACAATCGCCCCGCCATTTGCCTGAAAATCAACCGCATCTATCGCCAGCGATGAGAGCGAAGCATCACGAAGCACCGCCGTCGGCCTCTGCAGAATACGGCTCGCACCTTCGCCATTGCGCGGCGAAAGCACTGCCATCACGCCACTCCCAGATGCATCGGCAAAGCCATCGTCAGCCGAAGCCCCTTCCCGCTCGGGTAAATGCAAGACAATAACCCCCGATGACAAAAGCTCCGTCTCGCCGTTCCCAGAAGCGCGCGCATCGATTTCGACCGAACCGGAAGGAAAAGGCGTTTCAAGGATCAAAACCCATTCACCCCGGGCATCCGCTTTTACCTCAGCGATGCGTCGATTATCCGCGTAAAGATAAACGACGGCATCAGGTGCCGCGCGTCCAGCAATCACGCCGGAGCCCGACGAACTAATCCGGACAATATCAAAACTGGGGGGGATGCCTTTCCCATTGTCATTCGGTGAGGCGTCATCGACAGGCTCGATCGATTGATCGGCAGACGCATCATCGTTTTCATTAGTGTCCGCCGCCGGGGCCTGATCATTTGAATTGTCTTGGGATACGGCTTGTTCATCGGGCGTGGCCCCCGCCACCTCGGTTTCCGAGGAAGCGCCATCCGCTGGATCATCTGCCTCATCACCACCGCAAGCAGATAGCATGAGGGCGAAGGCCAATACAGCCAACCAATGCACCACGCGCATCGGGTTTAGCGTCAATGAGATCAAGGTTAGGCCGCCTCGCAAGCCCACACTTGGACCGGCCCGTTGCACATGGATTTCACAGATCATATTCGGCTGTATTTGCCTCGTACGGTTCATGCGGTTGCTATGCCATATCCTGCCTAGAGAATATGTCGTAAACTCAAACGATAGGAATTGCCAGTGAATGCGCAATGAATAGTGCGAAAGTCTTGTCTCATCGATATCATTGTGCCGAGCTCTAAAGTCGGTCTAATGCTTGGGGAAATGACAATTGCGCGCCGAAAGTTCAGTCTGATCTTATGACCGTTTTCTCCCGACCTTTCTCGATCTGCGTGTATTTGGGCTCGAAATCGGGTGAAGGCGCAAAATACACTCAGCTGGCGCGCGAAACCGGCAAACAACTTGCCGCCCGAAACATCACCTTGGTTTATGGGGGGGGTAGCATCGGCTTGATGGGAGAGGTCGCCCGCGCAGCTCTGGCCGAAAATGGCCGGGTTATCGGGATCATCCCCGAATTTCTCTACCAATGGGAAGTGGGTCTCGATGAGGTTTCCGAACTTATCAAAACCGATAGCATGCATGAACGCAAGACGGCGATGGTTGACCGGTCAGACGCTTTCCTCGTTCTTCCAGGGGGGATCGGCACACTCGATGAGCTTGTTGAGGTCATCACCTGGGCACAGCTCGGCATGCATCGAAAACCGATCGTCCTCGTGTCGCTCGACGATTACTGGCAGCCTTTCGAAACCCTTATAAATCATATGGTTTCAAAAAGCTTCGCGAATTCCACGACGAGCGACCTGTATCATGTGGTTGGATCGTTGGAGGAGGCTCTGCGGACGATAGAGATTAATGCCTCAGAACCTCAAGAAAACGTGGGCGACAACTGACCAGGGTCAGGTGCCATTAATTTTATGGCATTCACCTTTTCATTCTGGATCGAGGCTGGTAGCGTCCCGCGCGATGTGTAAGCCTTTCGGCTTGCCTGAGTTTCCATTTCCTTCCGGGCCAAAATGAAGAGGACAAATACCCAATGGCAAAGATCAAGGTACAAAACCCCATTGTCGAGATCGATGGTGATGAGATGACCCGGATTATCTGGGAGTGGATCCGCGAACGATTGATCCTCCCCTATCTCGATGTTGATCTGAAATACTACGACCTCAGCATCCAGAAGCGCGACGAAACGAATGACCAAATCACCATTGATTCGGCAAATGCCATCCGCGAACACGGCGTTGGTGTGAAATGTGCCACCATCACACCCGATGAGGATCGCGTTGAGGAATTTTCACTCAAAAAAATGTGGCGGTCCCCCAATGGTACAATCCGCAACATCCTGGGCGGCACCGTGTTCCGTGAACCAATTATCATGGGAAATGTGCCGCGTCTCGTGCCCGGCTGGACCCAGCCGATCGTGATCGGTCGTCATGCGTTTGGGGACCAATATCGCGCAACCGATATGCTGATTCCGGGGAAGGGCAAGCTCACCATGCGGTTTGAGCCCGAAGACGGAGGCGAAGCGATTGAACATGAGATTTTCGATTTCCCCAGCAGCGGCGTTGCGATGGGAATGTACAATCTTGACGATAGCATCAAAGACTTCGCCCGGGCATGTATGAACTATGGGCTGATGCGCAAATGGCCGGTCTACCTGTCGACAAAAAATACAATTTTGAAAGCTTACGACGGCCGGTTCAAAGACCTGTTCATGGATATTTACGAGACCGAATTCGCTGACCAGTTCAAAGAAGCGGGCATCAGCTATGAGCACCGTTTGATCGACGACATGGTTGCATGCGCGATGAAATGGTCGGGTGCCTTTATCTGGGCCTGTAAAAACTATGACGGGGACGTTCAGTCAGACACCGTGGCCCAGGGGTTTGGCTCGCTTGGCCTCATGACCTCGGTCTTGATGACGCCCGATGGAAAAACCGTCGAGGCCGAGGCCGCGCATGGTACGGTCACCCGCCATTATCGTCAGCATCAACAAGGCAAGGCCACTTCGACGAACCCGATCGCCTCGATTTTCGCATGGACGCGTGGACTTGGATATCGCGGCCGGATGGATGAGACCCCCGAGGTCGTTGAGTTTGCCGAGACGCTGGAAAAAGTCTGTGTCGATACCGTTGAAAGCGGCGACATGACCAAAGATTTGGCGCTTTTGATCGGCCCAGATCAGCACTGGCTTACCACCGAACAGTTCTTTGATAAGATCCGTACAAATATGGAAGCACGGATGGCCTGATCGGCTCGATAAGCGGCACAGAAATGAACGGGGGCCGCGAGCTCGGCGATTAAAGATCCGGTGGGATTTCGGCGATCGCCTCTTCAAGCTCTGAAAAGGTAGGCTGCATTGTCGACGCGACGTTGCGGCGCCCGATTTCTACCGAGATTTGTGGCGCATTGCCGTGCAAATGAGCGACAAGCACCACCTTAATGATTTCCATAAGCTTGGCATCTTCGGCCATAATCTGGTTGAGCCGGGCGGCAATCGGACCCACCATCGTGTACGATAGGAAAATACCGAGGAAGGTGCCAACGAGCGCGCCACCCACCATTTTCCCGAGCACATCGGTCGGCTCGTTGATCGAGCCCATGGTTTTCACAATCCCGAGAACGGCGGCGACAATTCCAATAGCGGGAAGGCCGTCGGCCATGTTTTGCAGTGCATGGGCTGCGTCATGTTCCTCGGCGTGATGCCGTTCGAGATCCTGCTCCATCGCGTTTTCAACCTGGTGCGGATCTTCAAAATTCATTGTCATCATGCGAAGATAGTCACAGATGAACTCAACAACATGATGGTCGGCGGAAATCCGTTCGAAATGCTGAAAAATCTTGGATTCTTGAGGGTTTTCGATATGCGCTTCAACAGCGACAATGCCTTTCGTACGGATCGTCTTGACCAAAAGGAACATCAGGCAAAGAACGTCCTGGTAATCCTGCTTTTTCCATTTCGCCCCTTTGAAGGCGCGCATCAGTCCGCCAAGCGCTGACTTGATGACAGTACCGCCGTTGCCCATCAAAAAGGCGCCAGTCGCTGCCCCGAAAATCATCAATAATTCGGTCGGCAGGGCTTTGATAATGATGCCGAATTTGCCGCCGGCCAGCACAAACCCGCCAAACACGCAGACCATTACGACAACAAGGCCGATGACGATAAACATGGAAAATCCGCACCCTCAACAATCCGTCGCGGGGGTCCCGCATCGGTTCACTAAGGAGGCACCTTCCGAGATTTACCTTAAAATTTCATCAATTGCAGGGGAACAGCAACCATTCTGAAAGGGTAAGCCGAGGTCAGTATTTGATTGAGCAACCGTACGCCGCCGTACTTGCCATTTGCACAGGTTTTCCAGCATCGAGGTCGGCGAGTGCCGTGCGCACGTAATTTTGCGCCTTCACGATATCCCGCTTCCGAGCAGACGGAATGCTATCGATCGCCCCCGCATAGACCAGTATACCAGCCTCATCGATTACGAACATATGTGGTGTCGATGTTGCCTTAAAAAGGCTGCCAATTTCCCCTGAAGGGTCAAGCACCACATGGGTGGGGGCAGCACCGCGTTTCTTGGTCAGCTCATTAGCCTTTTCAGCGCCCACATGGCCTTGCTTGCCCTTTGCCGACGAAACAACCGTGATCCAGGTAATCCCAGCATCAGCCGCTTCACGCTGAAGCGCCTGCATATTACCGCTGTTGTAATGTTTCACCACAAAAGGGCATTTGTGATTGGTCCACTCAAGGATGACTTTCTTTCCGCGGAGGGCTTCGAGATCAACCGAAACGCCCTTCGTATCAACCGCCGTAAATATTGGCGCGGCATCACCGGTTTGTACCATCGCACCAAAAGCGATCTGGCTGTTCAGAAAGACCAGCATCGAGACCGCCACGAACGCGGTCCGGAAACATCTCTTCAACATCTTTCTACCCCTTTACCAACACCAGGTTGCCACCCGGCATTCCACATTTTTTATCGCTCTAACCTGCTGATACGTGTTTTTCAACAGCCGACCGAATGACATCGGGCGTCAGCAACTGAGGCAAGACTTGTGCCTCACCCTCAGCGTTGTAGAGCACGTAAAGCGGCACACCAGCCCGACCAAATTCGGCCAAGGTTCCGGCAATTTCGCTATCACGATTTGTCCAGTCACCCCGCAATACGGTGATATTATGATCCTCAAAGAGTGACTTCACCTGTTCAGTGTAGAGAGCAACTTGTTCATTCACTTTGCATGTGATGCACCATGCGGCTGTGAAATAGAGGAATACGGGCTGACCCTCAGCGCGCAGGGACGCAAGTTCCGCGCGGGAAAAACTGCTTGAGCCCAAATCCGCAGTTTCCACCGATTGTTCGTTTTGATGAAACGCAACGTGGCGCTCCGCAAATCCGGCAAACACCGCGCATCCTGCGATCAACACGGCGGTTGCCGCCTTGGCCCGGCCTGTCCCCCCGCGGCTGGCCCGCAAAGCCCAAACAGCGAGGCTAATCAAAAGCATTGCGCTTAGGGCGAGGATCACATCCTCCAGGTTGGATTCGATGCCCAACACCCACAATAACCAAAGCACCGTTGCCAGCATCGGGAAGGCAAGCAGTTCGCGCACCCGCACCATCCATGGTCCCGGCTTGGGGAGCCGTTCGCGAAAGGCGGGAACATAGGCGACCAAAAGATAAGGAAAGGCGAGCCCGAGACCCATCAGGAAAAAGATTGCGGCTGCAGAAAACCACGACTGGGAAAGCGCCACGCCAACCGCTGGAGCCATGAAAGGAACCGTGCAAGGGGACGCAACAACAACGGCTAAAACGCCGGTGAAAAATGATGCCCGCGGACTTGTCCCCTGGGCAAGAGACTGGCCGACCCCGGTAAAGCGTGAAGACACCTCGAAAAACCCAAGCAGATTGAGCGATACGATAAACAGGATCAGCGCAATCGCCATCACAACCGGGGCAGACTGCAACTGAAATCCCCAACCAACTTCCGCCCCCCCGGCACGAAGCCCAATCAAAACTGCCGCCACGGCGAGGAAACTGATGATGACACCAATCGTATAGAAAAGTGCATCCCGCCGCGCGGACGCCGC
>JBCDDR010000116.1:0-8186 GCA_039180205.1 Pseudomonadota bacterium
CGCGATTTTAGAGGTCAGTTGGCAGAGTCAGAAACTGATCCTCGATAATCAGAGCCCGAGTGTTCTCGACCATAGGTTCATTCGTCACTATCAGCCGATCTATTCAATCAATGAAACGGCATGGTGGCTGCATTCGGTTTCGTCATCTCCACGCGGCTGACCCATAAGATTTAAGGGAAAACCGAAGAGGCCTCACGTCTATCGCCGATGCCTCGAAAAGCGGAAAAGATAAAGTTTTAACCGAATACAAACGACTTCTGCCCAGACTGTACCGCTTGGAAATCCGCTTTTTTTCTCCAAGGGTATTGAGGGCCAGGACATGCAGGTTGCGACCAGTCGAGACATCCGAATTGATCGTGAGATGCTTCAGCAAGCGCGCATCCAACGGTCTGCGGCGTACAGAAGGTCTAAATCGTCCCCAGCGTTTACGAACGCTGATAGTGAATTGAAGGATTACATCCAACGGCTGGCGCGTCATCGTAAGGGGCGGCGCGCGCTTTATATCCAACTGTCGGCTTTGCCCAAACAGCTTCGCGACCAGCACCGGCTTCGTATCGTGGCGGCTTTTCTGCATGGGATGGTGAAAGAAAATCAGGGCCACATCTTCAAAATGAGCGGCGGTGACTGGGTTTTCATCTGCCAGGACCCCGCCGAGAAAGATTTCTTGGGCGCCGTCAACAAAATCAAAACGCTATTCGAAGATGATTTCGCTCAGGCGCGCTATCGCGGAGAGTTTCAATATACGCTCTACGATCTCGGAGCGGATTATGAGGTGTTTGTAAACCGCATGATGTCGATTATCGATCAAACTACCGATGACGCTGGATATGATGAAGCGTTTGAATTCGATCGCGAAGAGCCGGGCTTTGATGATGGCTTCGGCGATCAGGTTCCCGTTGATCAGGTGCGGCCCCATGGGGTGTCCCCGCTCGCGACTGACGGTACCGAATGGACAAAGGGCCAGGTAAGGCCGGTTTTGAAGGCCCTTTCGATTGCGGAGTTTGATCGACTTGAACGGGTCACGCGGGGTATGGATGTCTCGGGGCTTGTCCGCCGCGAACAGGTCGCCGCCGTTCTTGGGCCGGCGCAAGCACAAACCGTATTTGTTTCGCGCAATGTGCCGCTTTCCGTGCTTCAGGATCGAGTTTTGCCCACCGTCGATCTGGAGGCTGACATGTGGTTCGCCCACCGGCTGAGGCAAAGTCTCGATCTGCGCATGATAAGGTCGCTCGATCCCATCAATGGTGGATCAGCCATTGCCACAAGTCTCGTTGTCAACCTCGATTGCGTTGAGGGCATGTCGTTTCAGCTGGTTGAGCGGATGCGTCGCGATGACCCCCGCTTGAAGATCATCCTGGAATTCCGGTTTGCCGAGGTGGTTATCGAACTCGATCGCTTCATACGAATCAGCGAAGACCTCCGAAACCGTGGATACCGGATCTGCGTTCGCGACCTATCGCCAACACACTTTCGGGCGATCGATCGAACCGAGCTGCGGGTCGATTTCGAAAAGCTTCAGTTTACCCGCGCCATGCTCGACCGAATGGATGACAATGATCAACGCCGATTGTCCAAGAAGGTCGAAAAGGTTGGCGCCGGGCGTGTTATCCTGAGCGGCTGTGACGAAGAAGCAGGTTATCGCTTTGGCCGGGCGTGCGGGATCTCTTTGTTTTCCGGTAAGTTCATCGATCAGATCCTAGCCAATCAAAGCCTTGGCTAGCCCCATGTTGCGCCCAAGACTGGTGGGCGCAACCAAAGCGACAGCTTAATCCGACCCCAATCTATTGAGGAGAGCGCTTGGCGAGGATCCGCTGAAGTGTACGCCGATGCATCTTCAAGCGGCGGGCTGTTTCAGAAACATTCCGATCGCAGAGTTCATAAACCCGTTGGATATGCTCCCACCGCACGCGGTCGGCAGACATGGGATCAATCGGGGGGTCGGCCTTTTCGCCCTGCTGGACGAGTGCGCGCATGATGTCGTCGGCATCTGCCGGCTTCGGTAAATAATCAACCGCGCCCGTTTTCACAGCGAGGACGGCGGAGGCAATGTTTCCGTATCCGGTGAGAATGACAACGCGAACACCCGGATACAAAGACCGGATTTCAGGGACCAGATCGAGACCGTTGCCGTCTTCCAGACGCATATCAAATACGGCGTAAGAAAAGGACTGGTCGCCCATGGCATCGCGGGCCTCACCAAGACCGGCAACCGCAGTTACCTCAAATCCCCGCCGCGCCATTGTCGTCGCTAGACGATTGCGAAATGCCGCATCATCATCCACGATCAACAAGGTATTGCCATTTGGATCAATGGTCGGAAGTGCTGCTTCGGCTGTTTCTACGAATCCCATAACTCACCTTCTGTTTCAATATCATCGCGGCGCCAGCTTATCTCGACGACCGCACCATTTTGGCCTCTATTATAGAAACTTATGTCTGCGCCTGTGCGGTCAAGGAGCGTCGTGGCAATAAAGATGCCAAGCCCCATACCCTCACCGCGTTTGTCATCGATCTGTTTGCGCCTCGGGCTTGTTCGGCTGCGCAAAAACGGTTCACCCATCGAATTCAATACGTCGGCATCAAATCCGGGGCCGTCATCGATAATCTGAACCCACAGATACTCATCATCCCAATACGCATGAACATTGACTTTGGTTTTCGCCAAGCGTGCGCCATTGTCGATAAAGTTACGCAGCGCATGCAAAACTTCCGGTTTCCGTTCGAGCGTCGGGGCATCTTTTGTCGCCGATGGCGCCGCCTCACTTTGGACGTCGATCTGGGCGCCGGCATCGCGCATCGGTCTGGCGGCCTCATGCAGCAGGCCGTCGATTGTGATGCGTTTTAGATGGGTTTCCGCTTCTTCAGACCGGGTGGATAAATGGGAAAGAATACGTCCACACCGCATTGCCTGCGCGGCCAATACCTCAAGATCCTCACGCAGTTCGGGATCGTCACCATGGTCCCGAACCAGGTCTTTTGCAATCAGGTTGATGGTTCCCAGCGGACTACCAAGTTCATGTGCGGCGGCGGCGGCAAGGCCACCGAGTGCGGAAAGCTTTTGCTCGCGTGCGAGGGCTGCCTGGGTGGCGATGAGCGCCTGGCTGCGGCGCCGACCTTCGGCCGAAACACGCCACGCATATCCGCTCAGAAACGCCATCGAAAAACTGATGGCGACCCATACGCCGATCAAAAATGTGCGCGAAAATTGCAGGGGTTCGCCCCCCCAGGGGAGCGGCAAATGGTACATGGCGAGCACCGATGCGCAGGCGAGGGCGAACAGAACGATCGCGATGATCCCGCGGAACGAGACAAACGTGGCTGCAATCGTTGCCGGAACCAGCAGGAGTACCGAAAACGGATTTTGCAGCCCTCCGGTCAAAAAAAGCAGAGTGGAAAGCTGGGCCAGATCATAAACCATCTGCAACCCTGCCTGCCTGCCGGTGGCCCGGGCGTTTGCCGGAAATCGAAAGCTCAAAACTATGTTCAGGACGACCGAGGCGCTTATGGCCAAACAAACCGGAACGAGCGGCAATTTATAATCCATAATGCCGTGCACGATGATGATCGCGATCAGCTGCCCCACAACCGCGAGCCACCGCACGAATGTGAGGGTCCGCAGGCGCACGCCACTTTTGGATCGCGACAGGCCGTGCCAACGCCCTTCCCCCAAAATGTCGAGTTTATCCTGCTCGCTCCATGGCGATCCCCCGGCAAGTCCACGGCGAATGGATTTCCGCTTGATCCGAAGGCCAGGGTCAGCTCTATCGGTGGTTGGCGACGGGCGGTCATCGAGATAAGGCCCGTCCGAAAGGGGAGTGCTGTCTGCCATGTTATCCCGTTGGTTCTTTGTTCGTCATGCGCCGGTACCACCCAGCGCCTACCCTTTATACGCAACGCCCGATGAAATGGCCGACATTTCGGATCGAGAAAGTTTTTCAAGGCTCGCTGCGCGCTTGCCTTCAGGGGCTCAGGCCTTTTCAAGTGGGTTGATCCGCACCAGGCAAACGGCACAAGCGGTGGTTGATGCCGGGTGGGCAAGGGGTGAGTTTAGCGATGATGCCCGTCTTGCTGAACAGCATTATGGTGAATGGCACGGCCAGACCGCCAAGGACCTGAAGACCGCGCTCAAGACGGTTGGGAGGCATCCATTTTGGTTCGCGAATGCTGAAGCGAAGCCGCCAGGCGGCGAAAGCTTTCTGGACGTCATCGAAAGAGCCGAGGATGTCCTCGCGGATGTTGCCAGTCAGCATCTGAAGACGCGAGGTGAAGAGCGTCAGGAAAACGAACCGAAATCAGATTTTGTGTTCTTCACCCATGGGGGGTTCATCAGGGCTGTTCTCTCGCTTGCGCTCACTATTCCGCCTGACAGAGCACTCAACATCATGGTTGAAAACCTGTCCCTGACCCGCCTTGACCGCCTGGAGGACGGGGAAGGCGTTCATTGGCGCCTGGTTTTTCAGAACTGGTCGAGCAAGCGTTGATCTTTATGCCGATCGTTTCATTCCGCGATCCCGATTTGGCTGTATTCTGAGTTCATAAATGGAGATGCGTCCTCAGATGTGGCTTTTTGCGCAGCCTTCAGGCTGATTTTGAAATTGACAAACCTCACGAATCCGTAATTTGATATGAGGCTTTTTCAATGAGAAAGGGATACTTATTGAAGTTTTCTAAATTCGTCCGATGATCAATCAGGATTCAAAAAGATGATGCGCCATATGGGTTGCCGGGTCTTCGGGTTCGTTCCATTCCAACTTATATTTGCGACGCTTGCCTTGGCGTTTTCCCTCTCAGTGCCTTCAAGTGTATTCGCGGAAACACCAAAGAGCTGCCGAGAGGCAACCTTACGAAAATCCGTCGACAGAAAAGATCTTCCAACTGTGCAGGATCTTTGTATCGAGTATCTGAAGAGCGCCGGTGATGCGGAACGATATGAAATCCTAGGTCGATTTTTAGCGAACCCGAACGGTAACCGCGCGCGTTTTATTAAGGCCGTGGATCTGAACCCCTTGCTCTCGGAAATGTCCGAAAGGACCTTGGTGCGGGCGAATGCGTATCGCGGGAAAGAAAGCGGCAACCCGGCGATGGGTATAGGTGTGGAGGATTTAGACCAGTATATTGCCGATGCCGAGAGGCTCAATGATGATAAAGCGCTCGCCTCGCTTTATTACAGCGCTGTCGTCAAACGCGCGAATACAGATCCCGATTTTCCAACGATGACTGACTATCTGACCAAGGGTCTGGATATCATTCGCAAAAATAACTTTGGCGAGGCTTCAGAGTATATCTATTTGGTCGGCCTCGGAAATGTGGCTCTTGACAGCGGCCAGCTCGTTGAAGCGGTGAATTATTATGTGGAGACCGCGCAGCTGACGAAAGACCCTCTTGCGCGAAAGAGCATCGTCGCAAATGCAAACATTGGCCGTGTGTTCATGAAGTTGGGAGCTTACGAGCGCGCGCTTGAATATCTGGACAAGTCGAAGGATAGTCTCGTCACACTCGGTGACGCTGTGCAACCCACCTATATCGCGAGCGTGCTCGCGCTACGCGGCAAGTGTCTTTATGCGCTCGAAAAATTTGATGCTGCAGATGCGGAGCTCATATGGGCCGAGCGTGTTATTCAGGAAAATTCCAATACGCCATTCGGGCGTCGTATTGAGGTTTTTCGCCAGAAAATTCTGCGTACCCATGCAAAGACGGCTTATGCGTTGGGGAATGTTGATCAGGCCGTTCGCCTTGCGAAAGAAACCGCAGCGATTGAAGGCGCTCAGCAGTCAGAATTTGTGAAAGCCGAGACATTGAGCTGGCTTGCCGGGATTTTTCTGGAACAGGGAAATCGCGAACAGGCCCTTGAATTTGCAGCGAATGCGGAGGCGGTCCTTGTCACACGTGAGCGGCCTTTTGAAACTCTGAAGGACTCAGAGGAAGACTATCAGCTGGTTTTTGAATTCGCGCGGAATATGGCGCATGTGTTGGCCGCCACCGGGCAGGCCGACCCGGCGATGCGGTATATGGATTTGACGGCTGAACTTGCCGAAACACTCATAAAGCAAGAAAATATGTCAGCGGTTTCAAATGCCCGAGCGCTTTTGGAGATCCGTGAGGGCGAAAAACAGGTTGAGATGTTGAAAAACGAGAATGCGCTGAAGGTGGCCGCTCTGAAAGAATCCCGCCGCGCGCAATGGCTTGCCTTCTCCTTAGCCGGACTTGCCGCGCTCATTGCCTTCCTAGCCTATCGGTTTTATCGGGCGCAGCGCTCGTTGGCCGACCTTCGCGCGATTTATGTTCGTGATACGCATCACCGCGCGAAAAATCATCTTCAGATCATCACCAGCCTGCTTAACATGTCGGTTCGGCGCAACCGTAAGGCTGGGGTTGATGCGGAAAATCTGCGCGAAATCCGAGAACAAACGCGTGCCATGGCGATGCTACACGATCATATGCTGGCGCTGATGCCCGAAGACTCCGCCTTTATCCGTGCAGACGAGCATTTTCGTACCTTGGCAACAACCTTAGCCTCGACCTACCACGCGGAGGACCGGCTGGATGTTTCGGGTATCGAAACACTACCCATCGACATAAATATCGCGACACCGCTCAGCTTGATCATGACCGAAATCGCCTCAAACAGCTTCAAGCACAATCCAATGGCGTCAATATCGGTGAAATTGTTTCGAGAGAATAACGGCCGTGCCGCTGAGGCGGTGCTTGAGATGCGCGACAATGGGAAGGGCTTCGATCTCGACGATACGCCCAGCCAGGAGGGCGGGCTCAGTCTTGTGCATGATCTGGCCAAACAAATCCGTGGGAAATTGAAATTACGCTCGGACCAGAAAGGTACGATCTGGCAGCTTAAATTCCCGCTGTCTCATGGGGCTGGGGCGCCTGCCTGAACGAAAATAATCCGGTCAAGCGGATGTGCACCGAATAATCCTGGATTAATTCAAGCGCTCTATGGCAATGGCTGTAGCCTCCCCACCACCTATGCATATCGCTGCAACGCCGCGGGTTTTGTTGAGGCGTTTCATGGCGCCAAGCAGGGTCACAATAATGCGCGCGCCCGACGCCCCGATCGGATGGCCAAGCGCACACGCGCCGCCGTGTATGTTGATTGCGTTATGATCGATTTGCAAATCTCGCATCGCCGCCATGGCAACCACAGCGAAGGCTTCGTTCACCTCAAAAAGCTCAACGTCCTCACGTGACCAGCCTGTCTGCTGATAGAGCTTTTCAACCGCACCGATGGGGGCTGTCGTAAACCAGTTCGGCGCTTGCGCGTGGGTGGCATGGCCATGAATGCGGGCCATTGGCGTCAGGCCATGCGCTTTGGCAACCGACGCGCGGGTCAGGACCAGCGCAGCCGCCCCGTCTGAGATCGAACTTGCGTTTGCCGCCGTTACCGTTCCCTCCTTGCGAAAGGCCGGGCGCAAATGGGGGATCTTATCGAGGCGCGCTTTCCCTGGCTGTTCATCCTCGTCGACAATGGTCTCGCCCTTTCGGGTTTTGACCGTCACCGGCGCAATCTCATCTTTTAGCCACCCCTCTTTCGTCGCCTCCTGCGCCCGCTTGAGTGACTCGATCGCGTAGGCATCCTGCGCATCGCGGGTGAATTGGTATTTTTCCGCGCAATCCTCAGCAAAGGTACCCATCGCCCGGCCCGGTTCATAGGCATCTTCAAGCCCGTCAAGCGCCATATGGTCCATCACCTGACCATGGCCAAACCGCATGCCCGTCCGGGTATCCGGCAACAGATATGGTGCACGCGACATGCTTTCCATGCCGCCCGCAATCATGAAATCGGCCGAATGGATCGCAATCTGATCATGGGCATCCATCACCGCCTTCATGCCTGAGCCGCACATTTTGTTGATTGTTGTCGCTGATACGTCGAGCCCCAGCCCCGCACCCAAAGTGGATTGCCTGGCGGGCGCCTGGCCAAGCCCGGCGGGCAAGACACACCCCATGATGGCGGCATCAACCGCCTCACCAGAGACACCGGCGTCTTCAACGGCGCTTTCAATAGCGCGGGCGCCAAGTTCGGTGGCTTTGACATTGGCGAAGTCCCCTTGAAAACCGCCCATTGGGGTTCGTTTGGGATTTTAGGGCGCGTCGACAGCGATGGTCATTTTTCGCCCATATCTATGTCATCGTTCTAAGTTTAAAAGGAGATGGCATCGGAAGCCACCTAC
>JBCDDR010000117.1:0-8130 GCA_039180205.1 Pseudomonadota bacterium
GCAAAACCCATTTAATACTGCCCAATTTTCCATTCTGTTTTGAAATATGATTTGGATTTCGGGCCGAATTAGGAAAGATCATTTGACGATTTCGTGATATCGTCCCGAAATTAATTTACATGTGTATCAATTTTTTCATGCGCAAGACCCGGTCCCGCATCGGAAAAGCTGAGCTGTCCGCTCTATCTCTAACGAACAGCGCCACTAATATTCAATCCACTAGTATTTAATAAAAGGGTTGAGCCAGCGACCGATAGGTCCCGTCAGCTTTAGGGGAGCATCCATAACAATCAGACATAGACACCCCGTGACGGCATCGGCGAGGGGTGCGTGGTCGGTATCACCATCGGCAATCTCGATATCGCCCCGACGAAAACAATTCTCCGCGTCGCAATAGCTGCCATCGAGAACGACGGTTAATTCCTGACCGCGATGAGTGTGTTGCGGAACCTCCCGTCCTGGCTCAATCCGCAACAGCGCAACCCGATAGTCAGCGCCGTCCGCCGCATTGTCCTGCCCATGAGGCACCAGAAGATCGGCCTCTTCGACACCCGCTGTTGAGCGACGCCAATTCAGATCCTTCAGCGACGAAGGCAGATACCCACGCAACGGCTCCGGAATGATTGCTTTCGTTTCATCGTCGAACGCTGGCCTCGCTACCAGGGCCGGTTCGTCATCCAATCGATCAAGAAGCGCATCGAGCGCACTCTCGTTGATGTCACTGCCCATTTCCGTTTCGAGGAGAGCGCCACCGACTTGGTTGAGCCGTGCCAAATCCGCTGCCGCTTCATTGTTCAAGGACGCATGCGTTGCAAGTGCAAGAGCGACCGGCTCGCTCACGGCACCTGTCGCAAAATCAAGAAGCAGTTCAGGGGCCACTTGACCTAAGCTTTGCGTCGTCATCATTCAGTCTCCAACACTGTCTTCAGGCGCCCAAGAGCCAACCTGATACGCGATTTAATCGTTCCCAGGGGAATGCCCGTTTCGTCGGCAATCATCTGGTGTGATTTCTCTTCAAAAAATGCCATTTTCAACACATGCAACTGCTCTGCCGGGAGATATTTTAAGATCGCCTCCACCTGCGCGCGATCATGTATTTGTGAAACCTGCTCATCCGGCATTTCAATCGGCTCGACCGTTGCCAAATACATCGTCTCGTCGATCTGCGGCCTGTTTTGTCGCCTTATGAGGTCAATCCTTTTGTTTCGGGCGACGGTGAATAACCATGTTGAAAATTTCGCCTTGGCGGGGTCAAACATTGCTGCCTTTCGCCACACTGAGATCATTGTTTCCTGACTGATCTCTTCAGCAACATCGCTTTCGCAACCAGCTTTGAGGAAGAAACCCTTCAGTCGCGGCGCATACAGCCGGTAAAGCTCTTGAAAAGCCGTTTTGTCGCGAAATTCGGATATCCGTTTCATAAGTCGTTCGGCGTCAGCCCCGGAAACATCCGTATGTTCGTTCTGTTTACGATCGCGTTTCACGCTATACCCTGTCTCACCAACGCCTACGGCCGATGCCGCGACCGATATCTCCAGATCCGGTGGGAGGGTAAGACCATTCCGCGGGAAAGTCGATTGCGACATAATTGCCTCAGGCTGATCCATACCTGGCACGCGCTCACCTCAAATTGCTCTGTGTTTGGGAAGGTTACGCACGTCTCAGGTCGATAGATCACACGGCCATGCATTCGTCGCGCGGATGCGCGCGTTACCTCTCGTGATCGCATACGGGGTAGATACCTGAGCAAAGGCATGTTTGCGGCAGGTGGGGGCACTCAGCTGACACGCGTGTATCTTTTTTGCGACATTTGAGGATGCCGCTTCAAAACTGCAAAACTGCCATGATAATGCCGACGAATATGGGTGAAGATTTCGTTTTTCTACGTGAAAGAGGTACGGCAATGACTCAAAATCAAATCAGGTGGCAATTCGTTGGCGTCGCGTTAGTCGCGCAAATCGCCATAGTTATCATCGGATTCTTTGTTCCAAGCACAACGTCGCTAGGCGGCGTTTCCTTCATTGTGCCCTTTTTGGCGGCGCTGTTTACGTCCGGCCAGTTCCTTAAGAAGGAATCGCGGCTTCCCACCGAGGAGGAAAAGAAGGCGGCTGTGAAGACGCAACTCGTCGCTTGGATCGTGTTTTCGATCGTCCTCGCCATTTTCTCGATCGCTGCAATCGTTCCAGGCGCGACTGGAGATGAGCAGTCGCTGCTCAGCCCGCTGGTTTGGGGTATTGTCGCCATTTTCTTGGCTGTGGTGCTCGTGTTGCAGTGGCTGATGATCCGCTGGGCGTGGGGCGGGCAGATGCGTAAGATGGCCAAGAAGCAAGGGCTTTCTGACGCTTAGAGCAGTTTCAGAATAAGTGGAGACCGGTTACTCGGTTCGAAACTGCGACCAAAAAAGGACCTAGAGCTTTCTGATGTTTCCGCTCAATATGAGAAAGCTCTGGAACCTCTGGTTGATCCGGCGTACGAGCATGAATTCTTACCAATGAGGCTAAGACATCCTGCCTTGACGACGATCGAGACGCTAGCCCTCAACCGGCTGGCGTCGCCAGACCGGAAACGGGTCAGGCAGCCGGGGAAGCGTCTCAAGGGATTGCGCATTTGTTTCGGGAACAAGTGCCGCATCCAATTTCGCCTTAAGCGCTGCCCAGTCGATCCCGGCCCCAATGAACACGATTTCCTGCCGGCGATCACCCCAGGTATCGTCCCAATGGCTTTGGAGATAATCAAGCGCTTGCGGGCTATCCGGCCAACGTTCCTTGGGGACTGAGGCCCACCATGTTCCCATTGGTTTCACCGAAGATAATGCACCAGCAAGCGAGAACTCGGCCACCCATTCAGGCCGTGTCGCAATCCAGAAATGCCCTTTGGCGCGGATCACGCCCGGCATGGCGCCATTTAATACGTCCTGGATTTTTTGTGGCACAAAGGGCCTGCGTGCGCGGTAAACGTATGACGTAACCCCATATTCCTCGGTTTCGGGCACATGGTCTGCAAAGCCATACAGCTCTTTTGCCCACATCGGATGTTCATGGGCTTTCTCGAAATCAAAAAGCCCTGTTTCCAAAATGTCCGAGGTGGCCACTTCGGAATAATTCGTCTCCAAAATGCGTGCGTCCGCATTCAGGCTGCGGATAATCTTCCGCGCCGCGTCGACCTGCTCCGGTGAAGCGTCGCTTACCTTGTTCAAAATCACGATATCAGCGAATTCAATTTGTTCCGTAAGCAAATCCACGAGTGAGCGGTTATCGTCTTCGCCCATCACCTCGCCTCGGTCGCGTAAGAAATCGTGGCTTGCGAAGTCCCTCAGAAGATTGACCGCATCAACGACAGTGACCATGGTGTCCAGACGCGAGACGTCGGACAGGCTCTCGCCGTCTTCATCGCGAAAATCAAATGTGGCTGCGACAGGAAGCGGCTCGGATATGCCCGTGGACTCGATCAAAAGATAATCGAACCGGCCTTCTTCAGCCAGCCTGCGCACTTCTTCGAGGAGGTCATCGCGCAACGTGCAGCAAATGCAGCCATTGGACATTTCAACAAGCGTTTCGTCTGTGCGCGACAGCTCCGTCTCGGCGCGTATCAGATCTGCATCGATGTTAACTTCAGACATATCGTTGACAATCACCGCAACACGCTTGCCTTCGCGATTGTTGAGCACACGGTTTAAAAGAGTGGTTTTCCCGGCCCCCAGAAAACCGGAGAGCACGGTGACCGGTAAACGCGTGTCGACTGCTGTCTGTGTTGACATGCACGAAATCCCTCTGATTGTTGTGGCAAATGGGTCGGATGGGTGTGCCATAGAGACCCACAGAATGCAATATTATAACATTTCACGTGTCGGTTTTCAGGCTTTTTTATTCGCCTCGGTCGCAAAGAACGCGGGCTTATTTGCGCCAAAAGCAAAGCCAAACCGAGTTCTATCCAAACCGGTTGGAAATGGCGCGCGCCCATGCGCAGCAGACGGGCATGGCTCTCCTGTCCGGCGGTTTGCACGCTCGGCGGAAATCGATTCATTTTTTGAAAAAAGTGGAGCGGGCGAAGAGAATCGAACTCTCGTCTTAAGCTTGGGAAGCTTCTGCTCTACCATTGAGCTACGCCCGCGTGTGATCTTGGTGACTAACCGAGCGTCCAAGCCGCGTCAACCATCAAGCCCGCAGGACTATTTCAAGATGAGCGGCGCAAGAGCGATCGTAAATCATAAGCACGAAATGCCTGGACAGCAGCTGAATAGGATAGGAGCCCAGCCGCGATCAAAAGCGCAAGCGGCATGATCGCAGCAGGCCCTTGCCAGGGAACTTCGGCAAGATAGGTGTAGCGCGCCATTGAAAAGAGCACCGCGATCATCACACCGACCGACAAGACGAGCGCTGCGATCGTCCGAAAAAAACGGATATCAGGACGAAACTCACCGCGGCGGAACGCGACAAACATCAGCGCGCCTGCATTCACCCATGCGGAAATCGCCGTAGCCAGCGCCAAGCCGACGTGAGCCAGAAACTGCATGAGAATTAGGTTGAGGATCACATTGAGCACAAGCGCAATCATGCTCAGTTTCACCGGGGTTTTGGTGTCCCCTTTGGCGAAAAAGACAGGGGTAAGCACCTTGATCAACACATAGGCGGGGAGCCCCGTTGCATAGGCCCCAAGCGCATATGCGGTTGCCGTCCCATCCGCCGCGGTGAATGCCCGCCCAACGAACAGCACACCGATAATCGGACCGCCGATCACAATCAACGCCGCTGCGGCGGGTAGCGCCATGGCGATCGCGCCTTCAACCGCACGGTTCAGCGTTGTTGCCGCCGCTTCGCGTTCACCTTTTGAAAAAAGCGAGGAGAGCGTCGGCAACAAGACGGTTCCGATGGCAATTCCCACCACACCGAGCGGGAGCTGGTTTAACCGGTCCGCATAAAACAGGTAGGAGAGCGAGCCTTCAGGCAGGTAACGCGTCGCCAGAACGATATCGACGAGTAAATTCACCTGCATGGCACCGGCCCCAATGGCAATCGGCAACATCGCTTTCAGCATCTGCTTCATTTCGGGCGAAATCCGGGGGATCATCAACCGCACATCAATATCGATTTTCCGCACGTTCCAGATGAGCCAAACAAGCTGTACGCATCCGGCGATCGCCACGCCGAACGCAAGCGCTTCCGCGCTCATCATAGGCGTTTCGTGAAAAAGGAGGATCGCCGAGATGAGCGTGAGATTGAGGAAAATAGGCGCTGCTGCTGCCGCTGCAAACCGGCCGCGCGCATTCGCAACACCGGTAAGCAGCGATACAAGTGAGATGAGCAGAAGATACGGGAAAGTTATGCGCGTCAGATGGACGGCAAGTGCTGCCTTCTCCGGCGGGTCATCGGGAAAACCGCCCGTCAAACCCCAAATAACGCCGGGCATCGCGAGTTCGGCAAGAATCGTCAAAGCGAGCAAAATCGGGAGCATCAACGACAGCGCCTGGCTCGCAAGCCTTGTTGCCGCGACGGCGCCTGAAGGTCCGGTAAGTGCGCGTGAGAGCATCGGCACGAACGCTGCCGTAAAGGCCCCTTCGGCAAACAATCGGCGAAAAAAATTTGGAAGCTTTAAAGCGACAAAAAAGCAGTCGGCGGCGAGACCGGCACCGAGGTAGCGCGCGATCAGAATATCTCGCACAAAGCCGAATATGCGCGATACCATCGTCAGCGCGCCAACCGCGACACCCGATTTCAAAAGACTCATGCAGCAGCCTTACGCCCGCTTTCGACGAGCGCGGCGAAGAGTTTTTTCTCAAGTGTTCGCAGGCGAGCCGCGCTTTCGATTTTCTGATCCAAAAGGTCAGTCAGGTAAAAGACATCGACCGCGCGCTCGCCATAAGTGGCGACGTGCGCCGAATGAAGTGTGGTTTTGGCATCATATAACGCGCGCGCGAGATGGTAGAGGAGTGCCGGTCGGTCAAGCGCGTTGACCTCGACGACGGTGTAGCGGTTTGATGCCTTGTTATCGATAATGACAACGGGCTCGACCTCAAACGGCAGTTTGCGAAATCCGCGAACAGGTTTTTTCCTCAAAGCGTCGGCAAGTTTGATTTCGGCCGTCAACGCTTTGCGCGCCGTATCGCGCAGCTTGGCGAGCCTGCGTTCCTCATCAACTGGCGTTCCATCCATATCCTGGACCACAAAGTTCGCGAGCACCTGACCGTCGCGCGTAATATGAAGCTTGGCATCAGCAATTGACGCACCCGCCAGCGCGATCGACCCGGCAAGGCGATAAAAAATCCCAGGAAAATCAGCCGCATAGACTGAAAAACGGGTCATCGACAAAAATGTATCAACTGAGGAATGAAACGAGAGCGCGTCGTCTGCCGCATCGGCATTTGCAATCTGCTCGGCATTGGCAAGATGGATCGCGGGCTCTTCACCGATCCAATAGGGATCATAAAATCGGTTGAGGTGAAACCGTATGGCGTCTTTCGACCAGGTGGAAAGCGCTGCCGCCAGCTCTTCTTTCCGCGCTGCAATGCGTTCTGCCCGCCCTTTGCTGGCATGGCCCGCGATCAGCACTTCCTCTGCACGGGAATAAAGCTCGCGCAGAAGCTGACCTTTCCAGCCGTTCCAAATTCCGGGACCAACCGCGCGGATATCAACGACCGTGAGGATGAGGAGCAACCGCAATCGCTCGGGGCTTTTCACTTCGCTGACGAAGTCGAGTACGGTTTTGAAATCAGAAAGATCGCGTTTGAAGGCGTAATTGCTCATCAGCAAATGGTTTTGCACCAACCAGGCAACCTGGTCTGCTTCGGCCGCTTCGAGCCCAAAGCGCGCCGAGACCCTGCGCGCAATCCGCGCCCCAATCGTTGAGTGATCGCCGCCCCGTCCTTTCGCAATATCATGGAACAGGACTGCACAATAAAGAACCCGACGCGAATTGACCTTCGAGATAATCTGGGTCGATAAGGGGTGATCTTCGGCAAAATCGCCGCGCTCGATTGCCGCCAGCAGACCAATCGCGTGGATGGTATGCTCATCGACGGTATAATGGTGGTACATGTCGAATTGCATCTGCCCCACGATACGGCCAAAGTCGGGGACGAATTTTCCAAGGACACCGGCCTCGTTCATGCGTCTTAGGGTCACTTCGGGGGATTCTGCACTCGTGAGGACTTCGAGAAAATGCTTGTTTGCCTCGGGCAGTCGGCGGACCGCTGTTGAAATCTTGCCGTTGTCGCGTTGAAGTGCCCGCAACGCCTGCGGGTGCAGATCAACCCCTGCGGCATGGCTGACCGCGAAAATCTGCAACATCCGCACAGGATCTTCGGCAAAAAAATCCTCATGCGGAATATTGATGCGGCCATAGTCAACCCGGAAACCCTTTTTATTTCGAACCTGGCGCGTGAGAACCGCAAGCCCGTGGGGTAACCGACGGCGATGGGTCTCTTCCAGATGCGCACAAAACACGCGGGTCAAATCACCGACTTGTTTCGCGGTGTAGAAATAATGCTTCATAAAACGTTCAACACCGCTGAGCCCACGGCGGTCCTGATAGCGCAATCGGCGCGCCAATTCGGGCTGCACATCAAAGGTCAGCCGCTCTTCGGGGCGACCCGTAACGCGGTGAAGATGGTATCGCACCGTGAGCAAAAACGTCTCTGCACGGGCAAAGGCGCGGGCCTCTTCCGCCCGCAGTATTCCGCGCGGGACAAGATCAACAAGCCGGTCGACCCGGTAAAGATGTCGTGCGAGCCAATAAAGCGTATGAAGATCGCGAAGTCCGCCCTTCCCGTCCTTCAGATTGGGCTCCACCACATATCGACTATCGCCCATACGTTTGTGACGGGCATCACGCTCGGCAAGTTTTAGCTCGATAAAATTCGCCTCTTCCCCGGTCACGACTTCATCGAAGAATTTCCGGATCAATGACTTCGAGAGCATGGCGTCGCCCAAAAGGTGACGCGCTTCAAGCATTGCCGTCGCAATCGTGAGATCATCCTTTGCGCCAGCAACAACCTCACTCGGCACCCGCACCGCGTGACCAACTTTGAGCCCAATGTCCCAGAGCGGGTAGAGAATATTCTCAAGACGCGGCTGAAGCCACGCGATGTCCGCCCCTTCCGGCGCGGCGAACAGGATATCGATGTCGGAATGGGGC
>JBCDDR010000118.1:0-8079 GCA_039180205.1 Pseudomonadota bacterium
CCCGCAGACCATGACCCGCTTGGGAAACTCCGGAAGATGAAAGGCCTCGTTCGAAGTGATCGCGTACTCAATACCGGGAATTTCCGGGAGGACGGGCCAGCCGCCGGTCGCCACGAGGATTTTATCAGCGGTGACAGATTTGTCGTTGATGGACAGGGTATGCGCATCTTCGATCCGCGCCCGGCCCATGATAATTTCAACGCCTGCTTTTTTCAGGTTCTGAGTATAGATCGCATCGAGCCGATCAATCTCGCGGTCTTTGTTGGCAATCAATGTGGGCCAATCAAACAAGGTTTCACCGACCTGCCAGCCAAACCCGTTCGCCGATTCAAAGTCATGATGAAAGTGTGACGCGTAGACCAACAGTTTTTTGGGCACGCACCCGCGAATAACGCATGTACCGCCAATCCGATAATCCTCAGCGATCGCAACTTTCGCACCGTGGCTTGCCGCAATCCTTGCAGCGCGAACGCCACCTGAACCAGCACCTATGACAAAAAGATCGTAATCAAAAGACGCCATCCACCCGTTCCAATGCTCGCAATTGCTATTCGGCATGGGATGTAGCGTGCGGGCTCACCTGACGCCAAGGAAAAAGTCGACCTCGCGCGCGCCTCAGTCGCCACACATAGCTAGGCGCGATGCAGATCGTCGATTGAGGACTCCCAGTTCCGGCCATCAAAATGACGGATCGGCAACTCGATGCGGTCTTGATCATCGATGCATCGCCAATTCACCGAAACACCGTCGGGATGTGAGCGCGGATAGTAAAAGGCCTTCACCCCGCAAACGCTGCAGAACAGGTGGTTGGCTGCCCCGGTGTTGAAGCGATAACTTGTGAGCTGGTCAGCACCTTGAAGCTGGCGGAATGCTGACTTTGGAACGATGAGGTGCAAAAAACCTGTCTTTGCGCACATTGAACAATTGCAATCGATCAGCTCGGCCTCGCCAGTGATTTCAACTTCAAAGCGCACCGCACCGCAGTGGCATCCCCCGCGTAATCGCCTTGAGCCGAATGCGCGGTCGCTCATTCAACGGTAACCGACTTCGCGAGATTGCGTGGCTGATCCACATCGGTGCCTTTCGCAACCGCTACATGATAAGCGAGCAACTGAACGGGGATTGCATAGAGCAGTGGCGAAGTCAGTGACGTCACCGGAGGCATCTCAATACTTCCAAAAGCATCCGATCCGTGCGCTTGAATGCCCGCAGCGTCCGACATGAGGATCACAATTGCATCGCGAGCAGCAACTTCGCGCATGTTCGATATGCTCTTTTCAAAGAGCGGCCCCGATGGCGCAATCACGATGACCGGAACAGCCTCGTCAATCAAAGCAATCGGCCCGTGCTTCATCTCACCGGCGGCATAACCTTCGGCATGGATGTAGCTGATTTCTTTGAGTTTAAGCGCGCCCTCAAGCGCCAGGGGATAATCGACACCCCGACCGAGATAGAGCACGTCGCGCGCCTTGGCGATATCATGGCCAAGTTTCTCGATCGCTTCATCATGGTTAAGGACATCCGCCATGCGCGCAGGCACCTCGGTCAAGGATTGCGCAAACGCTGCCTCGTCCTCTGCAGAAAGGGTCCCCCGCGCCCGCGCAACGGCAATCGAGAAAACGGCAAGGACCGCAAGCTGGCAGGTGAAGGCTTTCGTCGACGCAACCCCGATCTCAGGCCCCGCATGCGTTGAAAGAACGGCATCAGCCTCCCTCGCCATCGAACTTTCAGGTTGATTGACAATGACGAGACTGTGCTGATCGTTTGCACGGCAGTGGCGCATTGCTGCGAGCGTGTCTGCCGTTTCACCCGATTGAGAGATAAAAACCGCGAGATCCCCTTTGCGCAGTACCGGTTCGCGATACCGAAACTCCGAGGCGATATCGACCTCGACAGGAATTTTTGCGAACTGTTCGATCCAATAACGCGCGACGAGCCCCGCATAATAACTCGTGCCGCAGGCGATGATCGTGATTTTGTTGATCTCGGCAAGCTCGAAAGGCAACTCGGGAAGCTGAACACGCCCGGCAAGCGGGTCGATGTAGCTCCCCAGCGTTTGACCCACGACCGTCGGCTGCTCAAAGATCTCCTTGAGCATATAATGGCGATAATTTCCCTTATCGATAAACCCGGCCGTCGCGGCTGAAAAATCAATCGCGCGAACAACTTCTTTTCCAGCTTCGTCGAAGATCCTCGCGGCATCGCGGCTCAAAACCACCATATCGCCTTCTTCGAGATAGGTGATGCGATTGGTGAACAGTGCGAGAGCGAGCGCATCAGAGCCCAAAAACATTTCGCCGCGACCATAGCCCAACACAAGCGGGCTTCCCCGCCGCGCACCGATCATCAGATCATTTTCACCGGCAAAAATGATCGCCAGCGCAAACGCACCCTCAAGCTTCGCCAACGTTTTGCTGACCGCCTCGAGGGGGGTCGATCCTTCAGCAAGACATTGCGAGATCAGGACGGCAATCACTTCGGTGTCGGTGTCGGTTTGAAAGCGGGCGCCTTCGCGCTCCAGCTCGTCGCGAAGTTGTTTGAAATTTTCAATGATCCCGTTGTGAACCACGGCCACCCGGTCTGTTACATGTGGATGCGCATTGTTGACCGTTGGTGCGCCGTGCGTTGCCCACCGGGTATGTCCGATCCCCGTGGTACCGGCAAGCGGCTGCTCGTAAATTGCTTTTTCGAGATTAAAAAGCTTGCCCTTCGTACGCTGACGTTCAATGGCACCGTCGACCAGCGTTGCAACACCGGCTGAGTCATACCCACGATATTCGAGCCTGCGCAGACCCTCGACCAGGCGTTCCGCAACCGCAGACGTCCCAACAATTCCAACAATTCCGCACATCGGCAAACCCCAATCTAGTAAAACTCAAATGGCCCGAGACGTTCGCGTCCTAGCCGGGACATGAGTGGCAAATATGGCAGGCAGGCATGTAAGCAGAGCCCTATGCGCTCTTCTTTTCTTTACGAGCACGCATAATCTCGCGAAAGCGGGCGGCCCAACCCGGTTTTGCGGTTTGCGCAGATCGCGTTATGGCAAGCGCCCCGTCAACCACGTCTTTGGAAATCGCACTCCCGGCGCCGACAATGGCGCCCTCTCCAACGCGGACAGGAGCAATCAAAGCGGTATTGGAACCAATGAAAGCGTCGGCACCAATCACTGTTTCATATTTGAAAAAGCCATCATAGTTGCACGTAATCGTGCCCGCCCCAATATTGGCGCGGGGTCCAACGCTTGCGTCGCCAACATAGCTCAAATGGTTGATCTTTGCGCCGTCTGCGACTTTCGCTTTTTTGGTTTCAACAAAATTGCCGACTTTCACGCGCTCGCCAAGAACCGTGCCGGGGCGTAATCGCGCATAGGGCCCCACTATGGCTGAACGCCCAACATGGGCACCCTCAAGGTGGCTAAAGGCCCGGATTTGAGCATAATCTTCCACGGTTACGCCCGGCCCGAAAACAACGTTCGGCTCAATCGTCACATCACGTCCAAGCCTGGTGTCATGACTGAAGAACACCGTTTCGGGAGAGATGAGCGTCACCCCTTGCGCCATGGCTTCACCCCGTCGGCGCATCTGAAATATGGCTTCGGCTTTGGCAAGCTCTTCCCGCGAATTGACACCGAGGACATCATTTTCCTCGGCATGGACGACGGCGGCGCGACCGCCCCTGGCACGGACAATGGAAACGAGATCGGTCAGATAATACTCCCTCGCGGCATTCTCGTTTGTTATCTGATCGAGATCTTGAAAGAGCTTATCCCCTCGTACCGCCATGACGCCGGAATTGCAGAGCGTCACCGCGCGCTCCGCGTCAGTTGCGTCCTTAAACTCGACAATCCTGGTAAGCGCGCCATCCTCGCCCAGTATCAACCGTCCGTAGCGGCCCGGGTCTTGCGGGGTAAACCCAAGCACCACGATGTCGGCATCCGCCAAGGCATCGACCATTGCGCGCATTGTGGCGGCAGGTACGAACGGCGTATCCCCATAGAGAATGAGGACGGCTCCCGAAAAGCCCTGAAGTGCATCGCGAGCAAAACCGACCGCGTGCCCTGTGCCAAGCTGTGGGTCCTGCGTCACAAGCGAGAGTTTTGGAAATGCAGCTTGAAGCTGATCCCGCCCGGCACCAACCACCATGATTTCGAAGGTCGGTTCCAATTCGGCGGTCGCATCCATCAAGTGGCCGACCATCGGCTTTCCAGCAATCGGATGCAGCACTTTATGTACATCCGATCTCATCCGCGTGCCCTTGCCTGCAGCGAGAATTACCGTGGCGACTGATTGTGATGCCATGGGCGCCCCTTTCCACGTCAGCGTCGCACCGCTTTTTTCTGCGGCGATTTGCGGCTCCTTTGCCACGCTATTGGTTAGAAATCTAGCGCATGAAGGTTTATAGCCGGTCAATCCGCGGCTCAGATCGCGAGAGACCCTAGGAAAAGTCCCATAGGATCAATGTTATGGCAGTGAATTCGCAGACCATATTTACGGTCGTTTTCGATTTAGACGGTACAATGGTCGATACCGCTGGCGACCTCGCCCGCGCGCTCAATCGATGCCTTTCGCGACACGACATCCCAACGATTGCAACCGAAGATGTGCGCCCGTTCGTTGGCCGTGGCGCAAGGGCCATGATCTTATCGGCACTCGAAGCCTATGACATTCAGCACGATGATCAAACGATTACGGAACTTTTGAAATCATTCCTGGCGCATTATGCCGATGAGCTTTGTATCGAAAGCGCACCCTACCCTGGCTTGCTCACTCTGCTCAATCGGTTACACGCTGATGGTCTGAAGCTGGCTGTATGCACAAACAAACCCGAAGGCTTGAGCAAACCATTGATGAAGGCGCTTGCGCTCGACGGTTTTTTTTCGGCGCACTTCGGCGGCGACAGCCTACCCTTTCGCAAGCCTGATCCCCGTCATATCCTCGCATGCATTTCCGAAGTTGGGGGGCATCCTTCGTCAGCGATCATGATTGGCGATAGTGCACCCGACATTGAGGCTGCCAGGGCCGCCAAGGTGCCTTCGGTTGTCATGTCACATGGATATTCGGTTGACCCTGTTGAAACTCTTGGCGCTGATTATTTGTGCCATCACCTCGATGAGGTCTTTCCCGTGATTCAGAAATATCTAGGCCTGCGGTGAAAGCGGTCTCGCGACAAATTTCGTCATAAATCTGATATGATCGCGTGACATAGACCGGATTAGACCGTCCAGCGGGGTATTTGGACGAGTGTATAATCCGTCATACCGTAAAGAAACGGGCACATGGCCCGGGATTCATTCCAAGAGACGACTATGTTTTTGACCAGTCGCTATGCCCGCAGGCTTCGCCAACGTTATATCTGGGTCTGGGTTATCGGGTCGATTTTCGCACTGCTCGGTGGCTTTTTCCAGTTCATGACGTGGCCGACGGTCATCATGATCGTTCTTTTGAAGGCAGCGGCCTATACCTGGTTTCTGCAATCGACACTCAAAGAAGGCATGGACGAGATCGCGGTTGCCACGCGGCAGGCCAAGGAAAAAGAACGCATCCGCGCGCGCTCCGATGTTCCGTTGCGGTCTAAGATTGTGCAAGGGTTTGCCGATCCAATCATGCTGATCGACCCGGATCTTTTGATTGTTGAGGCAAATCTGCCCGCGCTTGAGCTATTCGGCGAACGGATCATAGGTCAGGATTTGACGCTCTTCCTGCGCTCCCCGGACGCGCTCGACGCGCTCTCGCGCGCCACCGCCAAAGAGAGCCCCGTCCGATGCGAACTCGAGCTCTCAACGCCCGTGCGGCGCTTTTATGTACTCTCCGCGAACCGGGTGGATAACCGAATGGCCGCCGAAATGGGTGAGGACAATGAACCGCCATATTATCTCGTCGTCAGCCTGCAGAATATTACCGAAGCAAAACTTTCGGAAAAAATGCGTGTCGACTTCGTCGCGAATGTTTCGCACGAACTTCGAACACCGCTCTCATCATTGATCGGCTTTATCGAGACCCTGCAAGGCCCTGCGCAGAGCGACCCGCAGGCGCGCACGCGTTTTCTGGGGATTATGCATGACGAGGCCGACCGAATGACCCGGCTCATCGATGACTTGCTCTCACTTTCCCGAATTGAACTTGGCAAGCATATGATACCGACCGATAGTTTTCAGGTAAAAGGCCTGTTGGACCGGGTCCCGATTACAATGGCGATGGCGCTCGAGCGGGCCAATCGGGAGGTTCGCATTGACTGTCCGGACGACTTGCCCGAGGTGATTGCCGATGGCGATCAGATCCTTCAGGTTCTTCAAAACCTGGTTGGAAATTCGATCAAATATGCCGCGCCCGATACGCCGATTTCGATTAAGGCATGGCATAAGAAAAGACTGACAAGTACGGGACAGCCAGCCATAGCTATCTCCGTGAAAGATGAAGGAGATGGCATTAATCCCGAGCATCTCCCGCGCCTGACAGAGAGGTTTTACCGGGTCGATACAGCGCATTCCCGACGGGTTGGCGGGACCGGCCTTGGCCTCGCCATTGTAAAACATATCATCGAGCGTCATCAGGGAGATCTTGAAATTCGAAGTGGTCATGGAGAAGGCGTGACAATCACCTTCGCGCTCCCGATTGCAAAGGTCGACAAATCCGCAAATCTGGAGGAAGTGATCGATTTGGCATCGTGAGCTTTTTTTGAGCCTTTTTGGGGGAAATACGACCCTTCAAATCAATCGGTTTCCGGGGCTTTTTATGTAACAAAGGCGTCACAGACTAAGTGTACGACCGATCAGAATGTCCCAAGGTTGCTGTTCGACAGCCCCGATATCGGAAGCGACCTCGCCGAAAGTTGGCTCCATGCTGCGACGCTTCGAACATCCCTCTCTTTTTCGGCAACTAAAACGACATATCGCAGGAACGAGCGGGTTGTGCGCCATCGTTAGCTTCGTATCCGCGCTTTTACTCGTGATAATTGACGCTGAGGCTCAAGACCGCGAAGATATTCAAATCGTTGGATCTTCGACTGTTTTTCCCTTCTCTTCCGCTGTCGCGCAGGAATTTGGCCGCAAGACCGGCTACCGCTCTCCCACCGTTGAGGCAACCGGTTCAGGCGGTGGCATCAGCCGCTTTTGCGATGGACTGGGGTTTTCATTTCCCGACATTGCCAACTCATCGCGCCGGATCAAACAATCCGAATATGATCGCTGCGTAAGGAATGGTGTGGGCGATATTATTGAGCTCAAGATCGGGTATGACGGGATTGTTCTCGCAAATGCCACCCAGGCAGCGCGGTATGATCTTCGTCTGCGCGATATTTATCTGGCGCTTGCCAAAGATATTCCCGATGGGTCTGGCGCAGTTGGCGCGGTAAAACCCAACCCTTACACAAATTGGTCTGAAATCGACCCGCGCTATCCGGATGCGAAAATTGAGGTGTTGGGCCCGCCCGGCACATCGGGCACGCGCGATGCCTTCAATGAGCTAGGCATTGAAGCGGGTTGCAATACGTTTCCTGAGATGAAGGCACTGAAATCGCAAGATAAAAAACGCCATCGGTCGCTTTGTCGGATTATCCGCAATGATGGCGACTACTATATTCCCGAGGGCGAAAACGACAATCTCATCATTCAGAAACTCAAAAAGGATTATGGGCGGCTTGGTGTCTTTGGCTTCAGCTTTCTGCGCCAAAATAGCCATGTCATCGCGGGCGCGCCGATTGACGGTGTGGCGCCAACTTTTGAGAATATATCAGACAAGTCCTATCCGATTGCGCGCGCGCTTTATATCTATATCAAGCGCGGCCATATGGACGCCGTCCCCGGATTGCGCGAGTTTTTGCTGTCGTTTACTCAGGAAAAAGCATGGGGGCCGACAGGATACCTCGCGGACAAGGGGCTCATCCCGATGAAGCGTGAAGAACGGGACTATTATGCCCAGGTTGCGCGAGACCTGACGCCGCTTCGCTTGGACGATGGTGACAGCTGATGACAGCGAACAGCATCTTCCTCATCCTGCTGATCCTGAGTTTTTTTGGCTACCTGTTAAACCGCAACAGGGTACAGTCCGCCGCCCAGGCCAGCGGAGAAAAACCGCATTCTCG
>JBCDDR010000119.1:0-8078 GCA_039180205.1 Pseudomonadota bacterium
GCGAAGCGTATGCTGGTCGGTAAACGCGGCGGACGTGCATCATGTCGCCAAAGCGATATCAATGCTTTAATGGTCAGGCTTGCCAAACAAGGTAAACAAATTGTGCGTCTGAAATCGGGTGATCCAATGATCTTTGGGCGCGGTGGCGAAGAACTCGCCGCACTTCATGCGAAGGGTATTGAGGCGGAAATCATACCTGGTGTCACAACAGCGCTGGCGGCCGCGTCAGCACTTGGCGTTTCCCTAACGCACCGCGACCATGCTCAGGGCGTGAAATTCGTCACCGCGCACAGTCGAAAGGGGCGCCTCCCCGATCTGGACTGGCACGCCTGCGCTGACCCCGCGACAACGCTTGTCGTTTATATGGGTGGGCGCACGCTTCCCGAGCTTGCTCAGCAGCTACTTGAGCACGGCCTCGCGCCATCGACGCCCCTCGTTGTGATTGAGTCGGTGTCACGCCCAAATGAGCGACGGTTAACGTCAACCCTCGCTACGGTCGATAACCTTCAGCTTAATCTCGACGCGCCCATTCTGATCGGGATCGGAAGGGTATTTAACACGGTTAAGAGGCTCGAAAGCCCTGTTGAGAATGCGAAACCGGCCCTCGCCTACGCACACGCTTAGGTCGGGTATTCCCACTGACAGATGAGACATTCGACATCAGATAAAACTCCGATTGATATTGCACTGCAACATGACTAACCTCGGAACAATGGATGCAGATGGCCAAGCCCCGCTCATTGTGTTGCTGATTGACAGCGACCCGAAGCGCGCGGCCATCGTCCAAGAAGGGTTGCAGGACCGGGCCGTGGTGCAAACCGCGAATTCGCTGACGTCGACCGAATTATTGTTCAAAATCAATGAACTCCAGCCCGATGTTATCATCATAGATTGCGACTCTCCGGATCGGGACACCATTGAAAACCTGCGTGCGGTGGCGCGCGAGAACCCGAAACCCATTGTCATGTTTGTCGAAGACGGCGAGGGTTCGCTTGCCAGAGAGGCCGTGCGCGCGGGTGTCAGCGCCTATATCGTGGACGGACTATCCAAACCGCGCGTTTTCCCCGTGATCGAGATCGCCATTGAACGCTTCAAAATGGTCGATGGGCTCTGGAAAGAACTCAAAAAATCGCAGGACGATCTGGAGACGCGAAAGTTGATCGAGCGCGCCAAAGGGGTTCTTATGGAAAAGCGCGGCATGGCTGAACAGGCTGCCTATGACGCCATGCGCGAAACATCAATGACAACGGGCAAACCCATGAAACGAGTTGCCGAAGATATTCTATCGGTTGCCGAACTGCTGGACAAAGTCTGAACCATGCCCGCAGACGCATTGACCATTGGGTTTATTCCTTTGTGCGACGCAGCACCACTCGCGGTTGCGCAAGAAGAGGGGCATTTTCATGACCTGGGCCTTGACGTGACGCTGAAACGCGAGCGTTCCTGGGCGGCGATCCGTGACAATCTGGCCTATGGCACGCTTGATGCCGCGCATCTTTTGTCGCCCATAGTTGTTGCCTCGATGTTGGGCGTGACGGCGACGAAAACGCAGTTTGCAACTGCCATTGGGTTTAACCTCAACGGCAACGCTATCACCGTGTCGAACGACCTCTATGCTGAAATGCGGGAAATCGACCCCTGGGCCTTCGATGCTCGTCCCGTGAAGGCGCGGACATTGGCCGAAGTTGCCAGGCGGCGGCGCGAGGCAGGCAGCCCGCCGATCACGTTCGCGATGGTATTCCCCTATTCAAGCCATAATTATCTCCTGCGCTACTGGCTTTCGGCCTGGGGTGTTGAGCCCGACAAAGACATTCGGATCATCGTGGTACCGCCGCCTGATATGGTCGACCTATGCGCGGCGGGCGACATCGACGGGTTTTGCGTTGGTGAGCCCTGGAGTACCCTTGCCGTCCATCGCGGTGTTGGACATCAGATCGTGTCCGGCGCTGAGATATGGCCTGCCGCACCCGAAAAGGTACTCGGTGTCCGCGCGGAGTGGATTGAGGCAAATAACGATGTGCATCAACGTCTTATTCGGGCGATTATGCGTGCGCTGAATGCCCTGAAAACCGATGAGGGCAAGGACAGGGCGATCGACTATCTGTCGAGCGGCAAATATATCGGCCTTGATAAACGAGATCTCAGTCGGTCACTGGGGAGTGCCGCCGAAGCGGGTCTTGCTGCACTATTTGATCCAACGGTTGCGGGTTTCCCCTGGCATTCGAAAGCGGGTTGGACGGCCCATCAGATGCAACGGTGGAAGCAGGCCGATCTCGCGCACCTCTCTGCTGAGGGGCTGCAAAAGGCGTTCCGGACCGACCTCTATCGCGAAGCGGCAAAACGCGAAGGGCTCCGCTATCCGCTGGTCGATAGCGTTATAGAAGGCGCAAATTCAGAAAGCTGGCCGCTTGATAATGCGTCAACACCCATCGCGATGCCGGCGGACCGATTTATCGACGGGCGGACCTTTGAGCTCGAGGGTCCCGTTTTATTGTAATGGTTGCGACCGTCTGGAGACCCGGCATCCATACTTCGTTGTCCGTGGGTCTGGTGCCATAGCCTGTTGCGAGCGAACGGTTTGAGGCCTGGGTTCTAGAAAATTAAAGTCAGTTTGGCGCCGCCCAGTGTAGTACATCCATCCGCCCTCACGGTACCGCCGTGCGCACGCATAATCTGTTTAGTCAGCGCCAAGCCAACGCCGGTCCCACTGCGTTTGGTTGTAAAGAAAGGGATAAAGATCTTCTCGAGCGCCTCTTCATCGATGCCCGGGCCATTGTCGCTCACTGAAATGGTAAGTCGCCCATTGTGGCTGACCAAGGCGCGCAAGAGGATCTGCCCGTCGAGGCCATCATTGATTGCTTCAGCAGCGTTTTGGATCAGATTGATTATGACTTGGTCGAATTGGTCACGATCGACCTCGCCCTGAAGCCGCGGGGGGTTCACATTGATTTCCAGGCGAATATTGCGGCTCGCCAAGTCCGGCTCGACCAGTGCTTTAATCCGATCCAATGCCGCTTTGATCTCAATCGCTTTTTGATTTGGATCGGGCAGACGCGTAAGCTCCTGGTAGCTTTGTACGAAATGGGTGAGCCCCTCTGCGCGGCGGGCCACCGTATCGACAGCTTCGTGGATATCATCGAGCAGCGCTTCGCTTTTTCCTGTCTGCTTAGCGGTTTCAACGAGTTCGGCCGCGGTGCGCGCAAGCGAGCTGATGGGCGTGATTGAGTTCATGATCTCATGGTTAAGCACGCGGACCAGGCGTTGCCAGGCCTCTAACTCCGTCGCTTCCAATTCACTTTGAATATTTTGTAACGAAATCAGTCGGCTGAGTTCACCGGCAACGGTCATCTCGGTTACCGAGAGCGCCAATTTCTCGTCTCGGTCAGTTGTGGTGAGCGGCGCAATCTCTCGCTCCCCCGGCGCGATCCGCTCAATCGCGTGGATAATGTCGGTGCCGAATTCGGCGAGATCATCTAATCTCGCGATTTCGGCGCGGTTGAAAAGTCGCCGTGCTGCATTGTTGAGAAGGCTCGTACGACCATCCTGACGAACGCTCAGCAGTGGGACGGGACTGTGCTCCACCAAGGCTCTGAGACGACGCAACTCCTGTTCCTGCGTTGCTCGACTGGCGCGAAAGCGCTGCATGAGGTCATCAAGCGCGGCACCCAATGGTCCAAAACCCGCACCGAGACCATCAAGGTCGAAACGCTGGCTGAAGTCGGCATTATAAACGGCGTCGAGAAACCTCGATAGCTCGTGGTTTGTGCGACGCACATAGCGGACCAGATCCCAAACAATGACCGCCGCAACGATTAATAACAATATAGGCGCAGCAATAAACGCGGTGCGGGTCAGCGCGAAGGCAAGCGCAAAAAGGCAGATGATGAGCGCTGCCAGCCGAAGCCAGAGATTTCGGGTGAAGCGCTCAAAGACCATGTTTTTCCATGCGCCGGTAAAGCGCAGCCCGGGTTAATCCAAGCTCCTCTGCTGCCTTGCTGATATTGAAACGGTGGCGGTGGAGCGCGGTCTCCACGGCAGTGCGTTCCAGGCGTTTGAGGTTAAGGTCATCATCAAAAACCGGTTTTTGCGTGCGCATTTTCTCAGTGTCGCTTGTCGCTTCACCCGATGCCGCTGGGTCCATCAGCGAAAAGTCGGCGGGCGTGTAGGTTTCATTTGCCGCCAGAATGACCGCACGCTCTGCAGCATGGCGTAGTTCGCGCACATTCCCTGGCCAGTCATAGTGTTCAAGCGATGCGCTAAGATCGTCATGCAAGCGCTTTTCAGGCCTGTCATATTTGCGTTCAAAACGGCGCAAATAATATTCGGTCAGCGGTATAACATCACCGGTTCGCACGCGCAGAGGCGGCATAGTCAACTCGACCGTTTTCAATCGAAAGAGAAGATCGCGCCGGAAGCGCCGTTCATCGTTGAGCACGGAGAGGGGTAGATTTGTTGCGGTAATGACTCGCACATCGAAGGGGATCGATGTCTCGGTGCCCAACGGCGTTACCGCCCGCTGTTCAAGGACAGTCAATAGTTTCGCTTGCAAGTGGAGCGGTAAATTCCCGACCTCATCAAGAAAAATCGTCCCCCCGTGCGCGGCGACAAAGCGACCCGCGCGATCGCTGTTGGCGCCGGTAAACGCCCCCTTGCGATGACCGAAAAGCTCAGACTCAAAGAGATTTTCTGCCACCGCGCCGAGATCAACCGACATGAACACTTCGTTCCGCCGGGGCGAATTCTGATGAAGCGCACGTGCCGCCAGCTCCTTGCCGGTACCATTCTCACCAAGAATTAGGATATTGGCATCGGTTGGCGCCGTTCGCTCAATAAGTTCGAATACCTCGCGCATCGGCGGACTATCGCCAATAAACTGGTTGTCGATTGTCGGGTTACGGGCCAGCTCTCGGTTACGAATTTCAAGCGCGCTTGCTCGTCTGCGGGTACTGCGCAAGGTCGCCGCCGCATCGACCGTCGCGACGAGCTTTTCATTCTGCCAGGGCTTGGCAACAAAATCGGTCGCGCCGCGTTTCATGGCCTCGACCGCAGTCTGCACGCCGCCATGCGCGGTGATGACGATCACTGTCGCATCACTGTCCATCGCTTTGATCTTCTCAAGCCATTCAAGCCCCTGGCGACCGCTACTTTCACCAGGACCGAAATTCATGTCGAGCAGGATTACATCAGGCAGCGCATCGCGCATAAGAGTGGGGATATCGGCTGGGTCACCCGTCGTGACCACTTGATCGAACCGGCGTTTGAGCAGCAGTTTCCCAGCGGTACGAATGTCCGGGTCATCGTCTACGATCAGAAGGGTTTTTGCGTCGGCCACGAGCCAGAGTTAACCAACTGTTCATTTTCGGACAAGTCATTTTGTTCGAAAACGGACAGTTCATATGGCATGCGCTGGCAGAACTGGTGGAAAACTGCGCCTTCGCCAGTTGGCACGGATCCTGCTGGATAAGCCCATGAGTGATTGATCACGGGCAAATGTCTATGAATACGAAAGTCCATAGTTTGAAACATGACGACGTGGCCTCTGCACCAAAAGCGCGGCTTTCGAACCTGCATTCCGGGCATGGCATGGACCGGCAGATCGAGCGCCGCGTTCCAAAATGGGCAAGAGCGGCCGCCATTGCTGCCGCGATTGTATTGACGATCGTGATTGGCCTTATGGTGCTGATGCCGGAAGGTGGCCGCACACTGCGCGTTCAGGGTGACCGGGTGGTGGTCTCAACCGTGACCCGAGGGCAATTCGAGGATTTCATTCCTGTACGCGGCCGGGTGACACCGTTGAAAACCATCTATCTCGATGCGATTGAAGGCGGGCGGGTTGAAGAAGTCTTGGTGGAAGACGGTACCGCGGTCGAGGCCGGGCAGCTGATCGTCAAGCTTTCCAACACCGCATTACAGCTCGATGTCATTGCACGGGAAGCTGAAGTGACAGAGCAGCTCAACAATCTCAACACGCTCGAACTCCAGTTGGAACAGAACCGGCTCAATCATCGACGTACGTTGGTTCAGGTCGACTATGACATCAAACGCCTCGGGCGTTTGGTTGAGCGGCGCGAGCAGCTTATGGCCAAGGGGCACGTGAGCCAACAGGATCTGGACGATGTTCAAGATGAGCTCAATTATCGCGAGCAATTAAAGGCCGTGACCCTGGAAGCACAGAAAACGGACGAACGGCTGCAAAACGCGCAGATGGTTCAGCTGCGTGAAAGTGCTGACACCTTAAAGCGAAACCTGGTCGTGGCCCGGCGTAATCTCGACGCGTTAAACGTCCGCGCGCCTGTCGCTGGGAAACTCACAGCTCTTAACGCCGATGTCGGCCAGTCGCTTAGCCGTGGGGAACGGATCGGCCAGATCGACGACCCGGAAAATTTCAAGCTGACAGCCTTGATCGATGAATTCTATCTCCCCCGTGTTGATATCGGGCAGACCGCACGTGTTGAGGTCGCCGGGCGCGCCTATGAGCTAGAGATCGTGAAAATTTACCCCCAGGTCCGCAATGGCCAGTTTGAGGTCGACCTGGTCTTTGGCGGGGATACCCCGTCCGGTATTCGTCGCGGGCAAACGCTGCAAACGAAGCTGTCATTGGGCGACCCGTCGCCGGCGCTGCTCATTCCAAATGGCGCTTTCTATCAGGATACCGGGGGCAATTGGGTTTTCGTCATCGCTAGCGATGGCAGCGCCGCCGTACGCCGAACGGTCAAACTCGGTCGGCGAAACGCGCGTTTTATCGAAGTCCTCGATGGGCTCGAAACCGGCGAGAAGGTGATAACCTCGCCCTATACAAGCTATCTCGAAATGCAGCGGCTTGATCTGCAAGACTAGCCCATATGGACAAATAAGGGAGACCAAGATGCCCAGCCTCATCTCACTCAACAACCTCAACAAAATCTACCGTACCGACGAGGTCGAGACGGCCGCGCTCATTGATGTCAACCTCAAGATTGAGCCGGGCGAGTTTGTCGCCATCATGGGGCCTTCGGGCTGCGGCAAGTCCACCCTGCTCAACATTCTCGGCATGCTCGATACACCTTCGAATGGCGATTATCTATTCAAAGATGAAAACGTCGCAGGGTATAGCGAGAGCAAGCTCGGTAAAATCCGCAAACACAATATCGGCTTTATTTTTCAGAGCTTTAATCTCATCGACGAGCTTACCGTTTTTGAAAATATCGAACTTGCCCTGCTCTATCACAACATCCTGGCAAAGGTGCGCCGCGAGGCCGTTCATCAGGTGATGGACAAGGTCGGCATCGGTCATCGCGCCAAACATATGCCGAGCCAGCTTTCAGGTGGCCAGCAACAACGTGTCGCCGTCGCCAGAGCTGTCGTTGCCGATCCTGCGCTTATCCTCGCCGACGAACCCACCGGAAATCTCGACAGCGCGCACGGCCAGGAGGTGATGGAGATGCTGCAGGGCCTCAACGAAGAAGGCACCACGGTGGTCATGGTCACCCACTCGCCGCGCGACGCCGACTATGCACGTCGGACCGTCAACCTTCTCGACGGACAGATTGTGGCTGAAAATCTACGCGCCGCGTGATCGTCTCGATGCGAGCCAACAGCTGAGCACAGAAGGGGGATGCGATGTTACGTGAGGCACTCAAACTGACTATACGACTGGTAAATCGATCACGGCTCCACACAATCCTGACGCTATCAAGCCTCGCGCTTGGTTTTTCGGTGAGCCTGCTTGCCATAAGCTTCGTATGGGGTGAATTGACCTACGACCAGCAATGGCCGTCTTCGGACCGTCTTTATCGGGTCAAAACGACCATTGAGCGCCCCGGCCGCGCACCGCAGAGTTATCCGCAGACATTTGGCCCCCTCGCACTCGAACGAGAGCGGCTGGAAGGTGTTGAGTTTGCCGCGCGCGCGATCGGCCAATGGGATACAATCAGTACCGGCCCGGATTTCGAGATCAATCATGTCGTGTGGGGGGTAGACCCGGCTATTCTCGATCTAATGCCGCTTGACTTCATCGCTGGAAATCGCGCGTCGGCGCTGAATAACCCGAGTTCGATCATCATCAGCGCCAGCATGGCCGAGCGACTTTTTGGCCGCAA
>JBCDDR010000120.1:0-8053 GCA_039180205.1 Pseudomonadota bacterium
GTTGTGGGGCAGGTCGTATGACACCACTGGAAACATTTTATGACACTTCGCTTTCCGTTTGCGGGCGCTCATATTTGGAAAACAACACAAATTGACTTCTCCAAACTAATCATGCTTTCACAAACCATGCTTTCAAACTCACCATACATCTCAAGAATTGTAAACAAGGTATGCATCTCACACAGGTAAGCTCGAATATTCAGCGAGGAAGTCAGGCCTCTCTGAATCGGCATGACAAAATCAATATTTGTTGCCTGGGCGCATATCTATGAGGGACACTTCTTATCAATCTCGCTAATGTGAACAGCAGGCCAAGTAAAACGCCGCGATTGCGAATGCAGCGCCAGCCTTTGCTATTGAGAAATCCACGGTCGATGGCGCGCCCGATGATCCCCTTTCCTGAGGCCCGGTTGGTATAGACATAGTCGAGCATGACGCCGCTATCGAAGCCATATGTTTGACCAATACGAATGCCGTTTGATAGGCGGCCGACCGTATTCAATCCCAGTTTCAAAAGGTCATAGGCCCAGCGTTTGGGTGCCCATTCGGTTTGCGGCTGAACCGGAAATGTCTCAGGGATAGTCATCTGTCTCTCCTTTATTGAACGATGTTCAATTAAATAGCTTGCCGTTTTGGCTTTGGCAAGACATTTTTTGAACGGTGTTTAATTAAATGGAGGAAAAGGCATGGCCCGGCGGAAAGATCATTCGCCCGATGAACTGAAATCGATGATTTTGGATGCGGCTGAGACGGCGGTTGCAACCCACGGCCTCGGGGCATTGAGTGCCCGCAAGCTCGCCGCGGCGATCGGCTATACACCCGGCACGCTTTATAATCACTTTGATGATCTGGATGAGATTATTCTCGCGCTCAATGCCCGGACGTTGCGAAAGCTCGCCGATGTGATTGGTCAGGCCGTAGAGGCCGCAGCGTCACCTTCTGAGGGTCTTCAGGCGGGCGCGCGCGCTTACGCGGCGTTTGCGAGCCAAAGCGTGGGGCTTTGGTCTGCGCTCACAGAATTCCGCCGCAGTAAACCTGGCGCGCCTCCCGCCTGGTATGTCAGTGAGCTTCAGCAGGTTTTTGTTCGGGTGGTTGACATGCTGCGTCCTGTTTGGCCGGGTCTTCCCGATGACGAGCTTGCCTACCGCGCGCGCGCATTGTGGGCCGCGATTCATGGCATCTGTACGATTGCAGGTGCCGGCAGCATTGGGCAAATGCTCGTCACCCCGCACGATCAAATGATTGACGATGTGGTACAACTGTTCCTGCAATGGCCCGAAGCCGCTTAGCGGACAAGGACACCAGCAGAATGACCGTCTCCCGGGAAGAATTTGTAACGGAGCCACAACATCTTGTGGTAAATTTTTTCAACCCAAGCACATTTGCGAAAGACAAACGGAAATTCGGTCTGATATACATCAGACATGTGGGAATGGTGTTGAAAGGACTTGGGATCAAATGATTCAGCAACGGGCGCACCGCATTGTGTTGGGTAATGAAAAAGGCGGTTCGGGCAAATCGACGACCGCAATGCATATCGTTGTTTCCTGTTTGAAGGCAGGGCATCGGGTGGCTGTCCTTGATCTTGATGGCCGACAGAAAACGCTTTCGCGTTATCTGGAAAACCGATCCGATTTCGCTAGCAAAAAGGGGCTTCGCTTAGCGATGCCGACCTATGAAACGATTATGCTATCGACCATGTCACGTCGCGAAGATGCCATTGCCGACGAACGCGACCGGTTAAACGGCGCGATTGATCGCGTATCTTTGACGCACGATTTCATTATCGTGGATTGCCCTGGAAGCGACACGGGTCTGGCCCGGCTCGGTCATGCGTGTGCCGACACGCTTGTAACGCCCGTTAATGATAGCTTTGTCGATTTCGACCTGTTGGGAAAAGTTGATCCTGAGACCTATAAGGTCCTGCGCCCAAGCTTTTACGCCGAGCTGGTGTGGGATGCGCGCAAGGAAAGAGCCAAGGCCGATCGCGGTCAGATCGACTGGGTTGTTCTGAGAAACCGACTGTCCACACTCGAAGCGCGTAATAAGCGGCGGGTGGGCGCTGCGCTCGAAGAACTTGCCCGGCGAATTGGATTTCGCTTCCTCCCGGGTCTATCCGAGCGCGTGGTTTATCGGGAGATGTTCGTAAACGGTTTGACTTTGCTCGACCTACGAGAAGTTGGAAATGACATCACCATGAGCCATGTCGCCGCCCGACAGGAATTGCGCGAACTAATGACCTCTCTCAATCTTCCAGGCTACGGTGGCGGTGGGATAGCTGAGGCGGTTTAGCCTCAACGAACCGACCGAAGTTACCCCGTCGCATCGATAAGCTGGCGATCTGCTTGTCCCTTCCTATATGAAGGGTGGCCGAGACAAAGGCTGATGCGAACAAACCGGGTGATTTGCGGTTCTCATGTGGACGAAGAGGGGTCGCGATTTTGATGGGTGCACAGCATGAGCGGGGATGACAATCGGTCATCTCTTCCCACCAACAGTGCTGTTGACGCATTTTTGGCGGAACTTGCGACCAAGCCGCTCCCCGCACGAACAGGTGATCGGCCGCGCCTGATATTTTCCCTCGATGCGACGCTCAGTCGCCAGCCGACCTGGGATATGGCCGTCACGTTTCAGGCAGATATGCTGCGGACGGCGCATGATGTGGGCGGGTTGCTGCTCAAAACGATGTTTTTTCGGGGATTGGGCGAACTGCGCCAATCCGATTGGACGAGCGACGGTGCAAGTCTTGCCAAGAAAATGGCCAAGGTCCGTTGTCGTGGGGGCCGCACCCAAATTGCACGGCTTTTCAAGCAGGCGCTCAAAGATGCATCGACATCGCCGGTACGCGCGCTTGTCTTTATTGGTGATGCAATGGAAGAAAACCCCGATACCATTGCCGATGCGGCTGGTCGTCTCGCGGCGTTCGGTGTTCCGATTTATTGTTTTCAAGAGGGCCAGGATACTCTTGCGCGGCCGGTTTTTCAAGATGTGGCGCGGATTTCAAGAGGTGCCTATTTCCAATTCGATGAGGCGAGCGCCGCGACGCTTGCCAGGCTTTTGAACGCCGTTGCCGTCTATGCCGCAGGCGGTCGGGCCGCGCTCGAAGCGCGCGCTGGTCATGATGCGGGGGCCCGCCAATTGGTCGCTCAGCTTCCTGAAGATACGAAAAAGGGGCGCTGATGGTCTGGCTGGTTGCAGGAATTGCGTTCGCGATATTTGTCCTATCGGTGTTGCGCTGGGCGGCCTATGCATCGCCCAAAGACATCAAGAAAGCCGTTTTCGGGATTGCCCTGGTCATCGCTTTGATCGTCGGTGTTCTGACGCTCTTTTTAGGCCGCGTTGGCATGAGCGCCCCGCTCCTGGTCGGTGCTTTCGCGCTCTGGCGGCGATACCAACGGTTGGCGGGATACGCGGCACTTGGAAAACGCTTTGCAAACTGGTTGGGGCTGACCCCGACCAGCGAGACATCCTCCAGTGGTGCCGGATCAAGCGGGCAGGAAACCATCGTCGAAACCGAATATCTGACGATGGTGCTCGACCAATCGACGGGCCATCTAGCAGGGCGTATCAAATCGGGGGCCTATGCCGGTCGCACGCTTGAGACACTCACCCGTTCCGAGCTCATCGATCTCTATCGCCAGTTGGGCCAACGCGACGTTGAAAGCGAGCGTTTGGTTGAAGCCTATCTTGATCGCTATCATCCCCGATGGGGTGAGTACGCCCACCGGGACCATCAAGACAAAGAAACATCTGCTGGCGGGAAAACCGGGCAAATGTCACGTGCAGATGCGGCTGCAGTGCTCGGCATACCTGACGACGCCGACGAAGAGCAAATTCAACAGGCCTATACGCGGGCAATGAAGGCCGCCCATCCGGACCAAGGCGGCAACAATGAACTAGCGGCAAAAATCAATCGCGCCCGCGACCTGCTGTTAGGCAATTGATCAAGCAATCGCGCTTTGATCAAATGTATTTCGGGCTTTCAACGGTCACATGAGTTTGCCAATTGGGCCCTTGCATTTCGAAATATGTGCGTTAGAGCACTCGGCATGCGAAGGGCTGATTGAAGAACAAAGGAACTCATGTGACCAAACGCGTTCGCAAAGCCATTTTTCCCGTTGGCGGACTGGGGACCCGGTTTTTACCGGCGACCAAGGCGATGCCCAAAGAAATGCTGCCGGTTGTCGACAAGCCGCTCATTCAATACGCGCTCGAAGAGGCGCGGGCGGCGGGCATTGAAGAATTTATCTTTGTCACGGGCCGCGGCAAGACGGCGATCGAAGATCATTTCGATAACTCGGTCGAACTGCAAACGGTGCTTGAGCAAAAAGGCAAGGCAGACATGCTTGACCTCGTCCTTGATACTGTTCTGAAGCCCGGGCAAATATCTTACGTGCGCCAGCAGGAACCGATGGGGCTTGGTCACGCTGTTTGGTGCGCGCGAAACCTGGTTCACGATGAACCCTTTGCCATCCTGCTTGCCGATGATTTGATCCGTTCCGATACGCCTTGCCTGAAGCAGATGATCGATCTGCATATGGAAATAGGAGGCAATGTGATCGCAGCCATGCGTGTGCCGGAGGCGCATACGGGCCGGTACGGGATTGTGGACCCGGGGGCGGTCGACGGCAAGAACACAGCGGTCAACGGATTGGTGGAAAAGCCTGACCCTTCGGTTGCGCCCTCAAACCTGGCGGTGATCGGTCGTTATATTCTCGATTCGACGATCTTCGATCACCTTAACGAGCTAAAACGGGGCGCAGGCGGAGAGGTCCAACTGACGGATGCCATGGCCCAGCTCATCGGAGAGGCGCCCTTTACCGCACTTCAGTTTGAAGGCCAGCGTTATGATTGCGGTGACAAGGTTGGATTTCTCCAGGCGACCGTCGATTTCGCGCTCAATCGCCCCGCGCTTGCGGAACCCTTAAAGGCCTTCTTGAGAACTCTTCCTTTATAACGCTTGGATATTCCGCAAAGATCCGCTTTGAAGGCACACCTTCGTCGGCGGCACGTCATCCCCAATAACAAAGTCAATGAGGTGGGTCATGAAAATCACAATGGTCGGCACAGGGTATGTGGGGCTGGTCTCCGGAGCCTGCTTTTCCGAGTTCGGGCACGAGGTTGTGTGTGTTGATAAAGACGCAGCCAAGATCGACCGACTGAAACAGGGTGAGATACCGATCTACGAGCCAGGCCTCGACGTCTTGGTGGAGCGCAACCAACGCGATGGACGGCTTCATTTCACAACGTCACTTGCGGAAGCTGTACCGGGGAGCAATGCGATCTTTATCGCTGTGGGCACCCCAAGCCGTCGTGGCGATGGCCATGCTGACTTAACTTATGTCTATGCCGCCGCTGAGGAAATTGCTGATCTGCTCAACGACTACGCCGTCATTGTTAACAAATCGACGGTACCGGTGGGGACCGGGGCTGAGGTTGCAAGCCGGATCAGCATCCGTAACCCCAACGCAGACTTTGATGTGGTTTCCAACCCGGAGTTCCTGCGCGAAGGCTCAGCCATCGAGGACTTTATGCGACCCGATAGAGTGGTCGTGGGCACTGAAAGCGAGCGTGCAACCGAGGTGATGAGAGATATTTATCGGCCACTTTCTCTTCGTGAAACCCCCATCATGATGACCCAGCGAACAACCTCCGAGCTGATCAAATATGCCGCCAATGCCTTCCTCGCCACCAAGATCAGCTTCATCAATGAGGTTGCAGACCTGTGCGAGGCGGTCGGTGCCGATGTTCAGGACGTCGCCAAAGGGATTGGGCTCGATAACCGGATCGGGTCCAAATTCCTCCACGCCGGACCCGGGTATGGGGGGAGCTGTTTCCCCAAGGATACGCTTGCTCTTTTGCGCACCGGGGATACCGTCAGTGTGCCCTTGAAAATCGTTGAAGCGGTTGTCGAGGTCAATGATCATCGCAAGGCAGCGATGGCGGACCGCGTCATCAGCGCCTGCGGTGGATCCGTAGACGGCAAGACAATTGCCATTCTGGGTCTGACGTTCAAGCCGAATACCGATGACATGCGGGAGTCGCCAAGCCTTGTGATCGTGCCTGCGCTGCAGGCGGCGGGGGCCACGGTCCGCGCGTTTGATCCCGAAGGCATGGATGAAGCGGCCAAAGAACTCCAAGGTGTTGACTATGCCCAAGGTGTTTATGAGGCGATTGACGGTGCCGACGCACTCGTCATCGTGACGGAGTGGAATGCCTTTCGGGCGCTCGACCTTGATCGGGTAAAATCACTTCTCAACTCGCCTGTCTTTATTGACCTGCGAAACATCTACCCACCAGAACAGGTGCGCGAAGCTGGATTTAGTTATACCAGTATTGGTCGGTCCTGACCGATCGCACTATTCACTTCAACAAACCGATCTGGCTCGCCCCATGGCGCGAGCATGACAGGAAAAGCTCTATGAAACCCCATAATTTTCATCCGACAGTTCTTCGGGAATATGATGTGCGCGGTATTGTCGGCGAAACGCTGGGGGTCGATGATGCAGCAGCGCTTGGCCGGGCACTTGCCACGATGATCAAGGGGGACGGGGGCCAATCAATCGCGGTGGGACGTGATGGCCGGTTGAGTTCTCCCGAGCTTGAGGCCGCGCTTGTCGATGGCATCCTGTCGGCTGGCGTTGATGTGATCCGTGTTGGGCTGGGGCCCACTCCAATGCTGTATTACAGCGTCTTCGCGCTCGATGCAGATGGTGGCGTTATGATTACGGGAAGCCACAATCCGGCAAATTACAACGGCTTCAAAATGATGCGCGGCAAAGCCTCGTGCTTTGGTGCGGACATTCAAGCGCTGGGTGAAATTGCCCGTAACGCAAACTATGCCATCGGAAGCGGGGCGGCTCGCGATGAGGACATGCTGCCACCCTATGTCGATCGAATGCTGCAGGATTATGAGGGCGGGGAATTCAAGATCGCCTGGGATGCAGGCAATGGCGCGGCGGGCGAGGCAATTGCCGCGCTTGTCCCTAGGCTAAGAGGTTCGCACGAGCTTTTGTACACTGACATCGATGGAAGCTTCCCGAACCACCACCCCGACCCTACCGAACCGGAAAACCTCGAAGACCTCCAGGCGCTCGTTCGCGATAAGGGGCTCGACATGGGGATTGCCTTCGATGGCGATGGCGACCGGATCGGTGCTATTGACTCAAAAGGCCGGATTGTCTGGGGTGATCAACTTCTTTCCATCCTCGCGCGCGATGTTTTAGCGGATGAACCGGGTGCAACGATTATCGCCGATGTAAAGGCAAGCCAGGTGTTGTTCGATCAGATCGCAGCAATGGGGGGAACGCCGCTCATGTGGCGGACGGGCCATTCACTGATCAAAACCAAAATGATCGAAACCAAATCTCCGCTAGCAGGGGAAATGAGCGGACATATCTTCTTCAAACACAAATATTACGGATTTGATGACGCGCTTTACGCCGCCGTTCGGTTGATCAACGCGGTCGCCGCGAGCGGCAAATCGCTGACCGAACTTTATGATGAGCTGCCCGAGGTCATCAATACGCCGGAAATGCGCTTCCCAGTTGATGAGGAACGGAAGTTTGATGTGGTAACTGAAGTGGTCGATCGGTTACGCGCACGCGGCGCCAACTTCAATGATATCGACGGCGCACGCGTCAACACCGCGGATGGCTGGTGGCTGTTGCGCGCATCCAATACCCAGGCGGTGCTTGTTGCCCGGTGTGAGGCGGCAACTGAAGAAGGTCTGGCGCGCCTTCGCAAAGAGCTTGAGGCCGAGCTTCAGGCCAGCGGCGTCGCCCTTCCCCGATAGGTCGTCAAGACCAACCCAACTGAGCGAGCAATCTACTGACCGGAAAGCGCGGACCTACGCGTCTGCCGGTCGGTAACGCCTCTTCCCGTGGAAATCCGGTGCAGCATTCTGAGGACGGATGCAGCGCGTCATTTTCGCTGGGATTCGAGAAAATGTGACCAAAATCACAATTTTGCTGCACCCCGGTTTTGATTATATTTTCGCCAGGTCACAAAATATATCAGCTCATAAATATATGAAAAATATGGGTAAATTGAA
>JBCDDR010000121.1:0-8018 GCA_039180205.1 Pseudomonadota bacterium
GCGGCGAAGGGATCGCCCTGGGCTTTGATTGTCGAAAGGCTATCGACAATGGCTTCAAGTGAGAGCGTCGCCTTGGCGAAGAAAAAAAGCGGTTTTGATCGTGTGGATTGCAGCGGAGGTAGATCGACGCTTTCACCAAAACTTTGTCCGGAAAAATAGAGCTAGACGAGCCCGATATAGATGTGCCGGGGCGATGTTTCACTGAGCAGTCGAGACAAGGTCTGCCGCACTCCGGGAACCCCCATTCCGGGAACGCCGACATTGCTAATCGGGCGCGGAATCGATGGGATTTCAGTTGCCAGCATGTCAGGATCGAAACCGATATCGATCCGGGAATTTCCAATCAAAAGCGTGGCCGGATTTCGTCGGATTGCCAATGTGATCTTGGTTTCGTTTCCAAGGTCTTGGGCATGAGGCTTGATCTTGTTGAAGCCTTCGATCCGGGGACTGGAATGTACATAATATGGGTCAACAAGCCAGGCGAGGCTGCCTGCGAGTGTCAAAAACAATGCGCTACATACGATCAACGCGACCAGATATCGGGAGAAGCTCTGTCTATCGGCACTTGCGGTGGTTTCAGCCGTGTTATTCATAGCTGCCATTTCAAAACTGGAAGTACAAGAACTCGCTCACTTCGGGTAGTGCGAGAATGCCGAGTGTGAGAAGAAAGGCGGTTGCAGCCACCCAGCTGGGGCGCGGGTGCCATTCGCGATGTTCAAAACCGCGAAGCCACTGTCCCGGACCACTGCGGGGCTCCATCGTAATATCTGGGGTGTCGATGACCGGGCGGTGGCTCCGCATCAGATCAATGCTGTTTGGCGCTAGAAACGCAATCGTTGCGAGCGCGATGATCCATCCCCAGGTTGCAACGAACCGTCCCCCGCCGCCATCTGATGCTGTGATGCCAAAGCCAGCTAGAACATCGGCAAGCGGGCCAAGCGCGCTGAAAATTGCCGATGGAAGTGTGATGCCCGACTGGCCAACCATGGCGAGGACCAGCCCATTCGCACCCTCAAAACTCACACTGCGGAAATAAACCCAGGCAAACACGACCGCGACAAAGGTGATCAACTGGCCAAGCCTGCGACCGATCCATGTGGAATGGCCCGCGTTCGCAAAGATCCGCTTTTTTATCCAAAGCCACCCGTGATTGACGACGAGATAAAGCCCATGAAGTCCGCCCCACACGACAAAGGTCCATCCGGCACCATGCCATAATCCACCAATCAGCATCGTGGCCGCAAGATTGATGTATCGCCTCGCCATGCCGCGGCGATTTCCCCCTAAGGGAATATAGACATAGTCCCGCAAAAAACGGGACAGGGTGATATGCCAACGACGCCAGAAATCAATAATATTCACCGATTTATAGGGCGAGTTAAAATTGATCGGCAGGGTGATCCCAAATAGGCGGGCAGCACCCATCGCCATGTCGCAATAGCCGGAAAAGTCGAAATAAAGCTGAAATGTATAGGCGAGCGCACCCCCCCACGCGGTAAGGAGGTCGATTGGCTCGCCTGCGTCTGAGGCTGCGAAAACGGGGGTTGCATAGACGGCGATACCGTCAGCCAGGACGGCTTTCTTGAAAAGCCCGATCGCAAACAGGGTGAGCCCAACGGACAGGTTTTCCGCCGAGAGGGCTTTCCGTGATTGATCGCGAAACTGCGGCATCATTTCGGAATGGTGGACAATGGGACCCGCAATCAACTGTGGAAAGAAACTGACAAAAAGCGTGTAGTTCAACAGCGAGGGTTCGTTGGGTGCGCCCCCATGGGTATCCACGAGATAGGTGATTTGCTGAAACGTGAAGAAGGAAATCGCGAGCGGCAAAATGACCGTGCCGATGTCCCAGGACGAACCGGCGATGGCGTTGACATTGCTAACCAGAAACCCTGCATATTTGAAGTAAATGATGAGGCCCAGATTGAAAACAATGCCGAAAATGAGCGGTAGGGACGAGGGGTTTACCCCGCCCTGACGCGCATCTGCTGTGCGCATTGCCAGATAGCGCCCCAGGGTGAAATTCACCAGGATTGAGAGGCCCAAAAGTACAAGGTAAGCGGGGTTCCACCATCCATAAAAGAACAGCGAGGAAATCGTCAGCCAGCCAAGCGCAGCACGCCTTCCTCCGATGCGGGCAAGCAAAGCGTATCCCGCCAGCACGACCGGCAGAAACACAAACATGAACACATAGGAGTTGAACAGCATTGCCAGCTTACCTTTGCCCCCTCACGTGGCGCAATTGATAGCGGGATTATGCTGAAGAAACCATTGATAAGCGCCCCGTGGTATTCGTTTTTCCGGGTATGGTCTACTGCGTACGGGGCGGGAGTGTTCCCATATATTTTGCGATAATCTCGATCATGATCTCATCGGCTCCCCCGCCGATAGACCCAAGGCGGCTATCGCGATAGCGCCGCGCCACCGGGGTTTCAGACATGTATCCCATGCCCCCCCAATACTGAAGGCAACTGTCATGGACTTGGCGGGATAAACGACAACCCTTCAGTTTTGCCATCGAGGCAAGCTTGGTGCAGTCGCCACCTGAAATATGAATTTCCACGGCTTTCCAAACAAGTGCACGCAAGGCTTCAACCTCTGTCTGAAGTTCGGCAAGCTTGTGGTAAACAACTTGATTTTCGAGGATCGATTTCCCGAACGCTTTCCGCTCACGGGTATAGTCGATCGTTTCGGCGATTGAGCGCTCACTCCCTGTGATTGTACTCAGCGCCGCATACAATCTCTCTTCCTGAAACTGGAGCATCTGATAGGTGAACCCGGCCCCCTCATCGCCGATGCGATAGGACTTTGGCACGCGCACCTCGTCGAAATGAAGCTCGGCCGTATCCGAGGAATGCATGCCGAGCTTATCCAGCTTACGCGCCACTTCGACGCCCGGCGTCCGCTTTCCGTTTTCCTTCAAAGGGACGCAGATCAACGATTTATTTTTGTGCGGCGCCCCATCGCCGGTATTGGCCAGCAAGCAAATCCAATCGGCCTGGGTCCCATTGGTTGTCCACATTTTACCTCCGGAAATCAGGTAGTCGTCGCCGTCGGACCTGGCGACGGTCTTGATCGACGCGACATCAGACCCGGCCCCCACTTCTGAAACGCCGAGACAAGCGACATAGTCTCCGGCAATCGAAGGTGCGAGAAACTGTTCGCACAATGAATCACTGCCAAAGCGGGCAAGCGCCGGCGTTGCCATATCGGTCTGCACGCCGATAGCCATTGGGATGCCGCCACAATTAATGTGGCCAAGGGTTTCGGCCATCACTGCGCTATAAGAAAAATCAAGACCGAGGCCGCCGTACTTGGTCGGTTTGTTGACGCCTAAAAAGCCGAGCGACCCCATTTTCTTAAAAACATCATGCGCGGGGAACAGGCCATCGCGTTCCCATTCGTCAACATGGGGGTTGATTTCATCATCGATGAACCGTTTCAGCGAGCGCGAAAGCTCGTCATGCTCATGGGTCAGCTGCATAGCGATTGTCCTGTCGATTTATTTGGTTGAGACGGAGTTTAACGGTTCACGCCAACAGGCCTCAAGCTCTAACAAAAAGGGCCGCGCGATCTTTCGTCGCGCAGCCCCTTTTATGTCATCGAATCGTCCAGCTCGTTATGCGGGCGTTTTCACGCCTTTCTCGTTCATCAAGGTGGCAAGTTCACCCGTCATATGCATTTCGCGAACAATATCGCATCCCCCAACGAACTCGCCTTTGACATATAGCTGTGGGATTGTCGGCCATTCAGAAAAAGCCTTAATCCCCTCGCGAAGCTCAGGGTCCTGCAATACATCATACCCGGCAAACCCAACGTCGAGATCGCTCAACACCTCCACAACCGCGGCCGAGAACCCGCACTGTGGGAAGGTCGGTGACCCTTTCATGAAGAGAACGACATCATCTTTAGCCACGGCTTCGCCGATACGCTCTGCAATTGTCGACATACTCAAATTCCTTTCTGATACGCGGGATCGAATTCGCCCGCTTTATTCACCCGATGCCGCTGGCACCGATGTTTGTAAGGCGAGCGCGTGCAATGTGCCACCCATACGCCCTTCAAGCGCTTTATAAACAAGTTGGTGTTGTTTCAAACGGCTCAAGCCCTCAAATGTCGCCGAGATAACATGAGCGGCATAATGATCACCATCTCCACGCAAATCGCGGATCGTCACCGCAGCGTCGGGAATGTTCTTTTTTATCAATGATTCAATTTCATGTGCCGTCATCGCCATCAGATGATCACTCCCCAATTTAAGCGTAATATAACGCATACGAATACATCTGCGCAAACGCAAATCAATCGCATATGAAACGCGCCTAACCCGCCATATAGTCCGGGAACCAGCTTTCGTGAAGGCGTTTCAGCTCGGAGAGATCCCATCGGGTGTCGGCATTGACAGAAATCGTAGACCCAGCCGTATGGCCTATCGGCATCGCCTCAATGCCTTTGGCCTGGGCGGCCTCGATCAATCCATCAGCTTTCGCGCGTGGTACCGCACAAAGATAACGCGCCTGGCCTTCGCCAAAGAGGATCGCGTGGAGTGGCGTGTCGTCGGGGAGGGTGAGCACTGCGCCTAATCCGCCTGCCATCGCCATCTCCGCGATCGCAACAATCAGTCCCCCATCCGAAATGTCGTGCACGTTTGTGAGATGGCCGGAGGCGATTTCTTCACGCACGAAGGTACCATTTCGAAGCTCGGCGTCGAGATCGACCGGGGGAGGCGGGCCGTCTTCATTTTCAAAAAGGTGGCGGGCATAGAGCGATTGCGGCAAATGCGCCGAAAAGCCGCCGATCAGTATGATGACCTCATCCTCAGCTTGAAATCCGATGGTTGCTCGGTGGGCACTTTCAGCGATGAGGCCGATCGCGCCAACGGCGGGAGTCGGGAGAATAGCAACCCCATTGGTTTCGTTATAGAGCGAGACGTTGCCCGAGACGACGGGAAACATCAGGGCGGAACAGGCTTCCGCCATTCCCTCAACACAACCTACGAACTGTCCCATCACATCGCTTCGTTCCGGGTTTCCAAAATTCAAGCAGTCGGTGATCGCGAGAGGCTTGGCCCCGACCGCGCACAGATTGCGGTAGGCTTCGGCAACCGCCTGTTTGCCGCCTTCCACCGGGTCGGCTTCGCAATAGCGCGGGGTCACGTCGGTGGTGATGGCAATCGCTTTTTTGGTACCGTGGACGCGGACAACCGCAGCATCGCCGCCTGGTCGGCCAATCGAGTCCCCCATGACGGTATGGTCATATTGGTCCCAAATCCAGCGGCGTGAGGCGAGATGTGGGCTACCGATCAATGCTGTGAGTGCCCCTTTGAGCCCGCCACTGACCTTTCCAGGATCAAGATCATCCGCCGCGGGGCCATTGCCGCTTGGCTTGGGAATGATATACGGCCGATGATAAGCAGGCGCATCGTCGGTCAACGACCCTAAGGGGATATCGGCAACGATAGCCCCTTGATGCGTGAGGGTCAGATTGCCGGTTTGCGTGATCTTACCGATAACTGCGAAATCAAGCTCCCACTTGTCGAAGATTGCTTTGGCAAAGCCCTCGCGACCGGGCTTCAATACCATCAGCATGCGTTCCTGGCTTTCGGAAAGCATCATTTCATAGGCGGTCATTGCCGTTTCGCGTGCAGGAACATTGTCGAGGTCAAGCTCGATCCCCACGCCGCCTTTCGATGCCATCTCAACCGACGAGGATGTAAGCCCTGCCGCTCCCATATCCTGGATGGCAACAATCGCGTCTGATGCCATCAGCTCAAGACACGCCTCAATCAGCAGTTTTTCTGTAAACGGATCGCCGACCTGAACCGTGGGCCGTTTCTCTTCAGTGTCTTTGCTGAATTCTGCCGAAGCCATTGTGGCACCGTGAATCCCGTCGCGACCGGTTTTCGAGCCCACATAGACGACCGGATTGCCAATGCCCGCCGCGGCTGAATAAAAGATCTTGTCCGTATCGGCCAGACCGACGGTCATAGCATTGACCAGAATGTTGCCATTATAGCGGGCATCGAAATTGGTTTCCCCGCCAACCGTAGGGACGCCAACACAATTGCCGTAGCCGCCAATGCCGGCAACGACACCTGCAATCAAATGCCGACTTTTGGGATGTTCAGGGGCGCCAAAGCGCAGCGCGTTCATATTGGCAATCGGGCGCGCGCCCATAGTGAAGACATCGCGCAGGATGCCACCAACCCCCGTTGCCGCCCCTTGATAGGGTTCGATATAGCTCGGGTGGTTGTGGCTCTCCATCTTGAAGATCGCGGCCTGGCCATCGCCGATACCGACGACACCAGCGTTTTCGCCCGGGCCTTGAATAACCCAGGGGGCCTTCGTCGGCAGTTTTTTCAAATGAACGCGGGAGGATTTATAGGAACAATGCTCCGACCACATCACCGAATAGATGCCCAGCTCGGTGATATTGGGGGCGCGTCCGAGGGCGGCTACGACCCGGTCATATTCATCCGGGGTCAAACCATGTTCGGCAATCAACTCAGGCGTGATTTCGATTTCATGGGTCGATTGGGCGGCGGTATCAGCCGACATATGACGCTATCCCTCAATATTATAGCCTACCGAATTTGTTCAGGCGTGCGCGAAATGGTTCATAAGGCTGGTAAACATGGGCCGCCCCCCACTACCGCCGAGCGCATTTTCAAAAAGGCGTTCCGGATGAGGCATCAGGCCAAGGACATTGCCGCCGCGATTTAGAATGCCTGCAATACCGCGCGTGGAGCCATTCGGTGCGGTATCATACTGCGGTGTTCCATCACGATCGACATAACGAAATACCACACGGTTCTCGGCCTCCAGTGCCGCAATATCGCTGTCACTCGCGACATAATTGCCATCATGGTGTGACATGTTAATCCGCACTTGGGGATTCGCGGCAAAGTCACGCGTGAAAGCGGAATTCGTATTCTCCACACGCAAATCAACGTCCCGACAAATGAAATGAAGATCGCGATTGCGCAACAGCGCGCCCGGAAGCAAGCCCATCTCGGTGAGCATCTGGAAGCCATTACAGATGCCTAATGTCAGACCGCCCCGGGCCGCATGCTTTTTGACCGCATCGACGATGGGAGACCGCGCCGCCATTGCTCCTGCTCGCAAATAATCACCATAGGCAAAACCGCCGGGCAGAATGACCAGATCAAGGTCGGGAAGGTCATGATCACCATGCCAGATCATCTGCGGTCGGCGACCACATACCCGTTCGATGGCAACAGCAACATCGCGGTCGCTGTTTGAACCGGGAAAGACAATCACCCCCGCCTTCATGCCCGGCCTCCTTTTTTGAGTCGGAATTGACTAGTCGACAAGATCGATACGGTAATTTTCAATCACTGTATTGGCTAACAATTTGCGGCACATTTCGTCCGCCTGACTCATGGCCGTTTCACGGTCAGATTCAGTGAGTTCGAGTTCGATAAACTTACCCTGGCGCACTTCATTGACGCCCGAAAACCCAAGGTGATCAAGCGCACGACCGATTGCCTTGCCCTGGGGATCTAGAACGCCTTGCTTGAGCGTAATATGGATATGTGCCTTCATGACGGGTCTTTGCTCACCTCTTCACCACGGATTTTGGCCCGGTGTTTGACGAGGTCGAGAACATCGCTTTCGGGGCTATCCTCGGGCAATAAACCAAGCCGACGCGCAACCTCCTGATAAGCTTCAACTTCGCCGCCGAGATCACGCCGGAACCGATCTTTATCGAGTTTTTCCTGGGTATCCATATCCCACAAACGGCAGCCATCGGGAGAGATCTCATCGGCCAGGATGATGCGCATTTGCTCATCCTTATAATGCCGCCCAAACTCAAGCTTAAAGTCGATCAGCCGAATATTCACACCCGAAAATAGCCCGGAGAGAAAATCATTAATCCTGAGCGCCATACTCGTCATATCGTCGATTTCTTCAGGTGCGGCCCATCCGAAGCAGGCGATATGCTCGTCTGTGATCAACGGATCACCGAGATCGTCGGACTTCAGATAAAATTCAAGA